>ONTX01000062.1 GCA_900320825.1 uncultured Lachnospiraceae bacterium
ACAGAATCAAGAAAGAGGATATAAACCCAGGAGTGTTCATCCTATTGGAGGTTTCCAACCAAAAGAATCAAAGCAGATACCAGTTCCGAAGCCATCCAAAGGAGAAAAAAAACAAAAGAATTAGTAGGTTGAAATACAAACCAGATGAATGGAGATGACGTATGAAAAAGGCATTGATTGTGGGCTTGAATGATTACGGCGAGAATAGACTAGATTGGTGTGATAATGATGCAATTGCTGTAAAAGAGTTGCTAGAAACTAATGGGGACGGATCACCAGATTTTGATACAAGACTCATAGTAGGTACATGTAATTATAAAGCCCTAAAAGAATCAGTCGAAGAGTTGTTTTCAGGTGATTCTGAAATAGCGATGTTATATTTTTCCGGACATGGTGCTCATCAGGATGATGGATATCTATGCACTACAGATTTATCTGAAAACTGTTTAGGTGTAAGAATGTCTGATATTCTCAGATTTGCAGAAGAATCAAAATGTAAGAATAAGGTAATAATCCTAGATTGTTGTTTTGCCGCTAAAATGGGTGAGGCAATTCTCGCAGGGAGTCGGTCGATTCTCGGAGAGGGAGTAACGATAATTGCAGCAAGTCAAAGTTGGCAGACCGCAGAAGAACAATCGGAAATAGAACATGGGCTGTTTACGTCGCTGTTGTTACAAGGTTTAAGAGGGGGAGCAGCTGATATAAGAGGGAATATAACACCTGCGAGTTTATATGCATATGTAGATCAATCTCTTTGCGCATGGCAACAAAGACCCGTGTTTAAAACAAACATATCGCAATTCTTGCCGCTAAGAACAGTGCAATCGAAAGTTACAGATGCTCAATTGAGAAAACTTAGCGTATATTTTGAAAACCCAACAGATGAGTACAGTCTTGATCCTTCATATGAGTTTACCAATTCACCTGATGTGGATCATGCAATTAAAAAGCCATTTGCAGATGAGAAAAACGTTGAGATTATGAAGGAGTTGCAGTTATATGAAAGTGTGGGTCTTGTGGAGCCGGTTGATACGGACCACATGTATTTTGCAGCCATGGAAAACAAATCGTGTAGATTAACAGCAATGGGACTTCACTATTGGAAACTATCTAAAGACAAGAGATTCTAGCAAAGGAGGTACATATTATGCCAGCATTAAGAAACTACCACATTTTTATCAGTCATTCATGGGATTATAATGAACAGTATGAGACAGTACGCGAATGGTTGAGTGACGCTAGCAATTTTACATCGAGCAATTATTCTGTTCCACTTTCGCATCCGATAGATGCGAAAACAAAAAAGGAACTGAAGGAGAAAATCCGTGCTAAGATATCGCCGTGTAGTTGCATTATAGTTCTGTCGGGAATGTATGTAGATTATAGTGAGTGGATAGACTTTGAGATGGATATTGCACAAGAGTACGGGAAGCCGATCATTGGTGTAAAACCATGGGGGCAGCAGCGTGTTCCGGCAAAAGTCCAAGAGATGGCAGACGTCATGGTGGGATGGAACTCATTGAGCATTGTTCAGGCAGTGAGGGAGTACGCGTTGTAATCTGAGAGTTATATGATAATGAATATAAAATATGTAGTGAAATGAAAAAGTGATATACAAAGAATTAACAGCAAAAATCGGAAGATCGAAGTGGGAGGTTATTGTTAATCAACATAAATCTTACGTACAATATAAAAGATTATGGGAAAAGGGTTGCCATCGGGATGGATTTTCATTATGCTAATGTTTCATACCCGATAATTCTTAATCAGCCTAAAATGAAAGACTCAATCAAGATAGTTCGGAAGTTCTAGAAGGGACGAAAGAATGAAACAATAAGAAGGATTTTGCTTCGAATAGGAGCTGTTTTATCATCGCTTTTGATGATAGTTGCAGTTGGAGTAACTGCACTTGCGTTATCACGACCCAAAGACTATTACGATAGTTTATCATGGACGTATGATTACAGCGGACCAAGTACATCCAGTTACAATTGTCTATGGGAAATCAAAAAAGTGACACTAAGCATTTTAGTAAAGTGAAGGATAAAGATTGGTGTCGTGCAAAATGGGGGTCTTTGGAACGGTTCAATCATCACTCGTATGATCCATGCTATTCAAATAGCATATATGGGAAGAAAATAGTAGTTTTTGTAGGAAATATTATTAAGGAGGATTCATTCACAATGAAAAGACGAATAATAGCATTGTTTAGTGTTATTTGTTGCGTATGGATGCTATTTGGGAGCACAGCAAGCGCTGAAAAACTAAGAGTAACAAGATATAAACAGGAGAAATCAAAGTGGTGTTGGGCGGCGTGTGCTCAGATGATAGGTGCATATATGGGCCATAATACCACTCAATCTGCAATTTGTAAAGCAGTTAAGGACAAAGTAGTAAATGAGGCTGCGTCTTACAACGAATCATTAAGTGCTATAAGCTACGCAACAAAAAAAACGGCATTATTTGTTGGCGTTGCTTCGTTTAATAACTGTCGAAAAAGTATAAAAGGGAAAAAACCATTTTATATAGTATTCAAATACAATCTCGGTAATGAAGCACATAGTATTGTTGGTGCGGGAATTAGAGAAAAAGAGGGACTGCTAGAAGAGGCAATTTATATTATTGATCCACTTGGGGATAGAGAAAGCAAGTTTTTTCCGTATTATGATTTGGTTAATGGAACATGTTTATATGCCGGGAAAGGCAAGATTGACCAGGTGGCTCTTCAATAAGGAGGAAGTATGAAGATGAAAAGAGGAAAAGTAGTATTATTGACATTGGTATTAGTATTACCATTTATTATTCACTCATCGGTTTCAAGAGCATATGGTAAAGTCGAAACGCTTAATCAGAATACGGATGATTTTGAAGCGATAAAAAAACTGGAGACTCAGGCAAGATATATGCTGAAAGACTTATATGTGCATGATACAAATAATGAGTTTCCAGAAAATGTGCGTATTGATTTTGGAAGTGCAGAGAAGGTCTATGTAGATGCCCCAATATTCAATATTGATGACGAGAGCACTGAGGAGATAGAAAAACAATTAAAACAGTCCGACTATATATGGCTGGTAAATGTTGATATTGATGGAGAAACCTACGGAATCACGTTTTCAAAGGGCATGCCTTTACGTGAGGAAGTAACGGATTTCCTGACTGAAGAGGAAATAAAGGCTATTAAAAGAAATGAAGGAAAGTGGCATGTTTCTTGCGTAGATCATGCTGAAGTCAAATTGGATGACTATGGTGAAATAGTAGACACAGCGCTAGAGGAAATAAACTATAGTGCATCTGATTCGAAAGTTGTCATATGTGGAGGACTTCAGCATATTCAGAATCCAGTTGCAATTGTGATGGATGATGAGGCTCAACTCCTTATTCCGATGGAAGAAATGGAGGTTGAAGGAACTCCGGAACAAATCGATGATGCTAAACCGAACGGGGCAGATGAAAGTGATGAGGTGTATTTGTACAGCGCAATAAAGGATGCTGTGAATGATATGGATTCAGAAAACAATGGAATTGCTGGATCTGGGGCTGCGATAGTGCTATCTTCAAAAAAGAGCATTGCTTCCTCCCGCATAGTTGTTTTTTCAATTGTAGGTATATGCGCGATTTTACTTGTTGTATGTTCGGTAGTTCAGAGTAAGAAAAGACATGGATAATCTATCAGGCTATATAATTGTATAAATGCTAATCTATAAGTGAGCCATTGAATCAGAAAATGATTAGCATATAAATGAAAAACTCTGTAGATAATATAAAGTATAAGAAAGGGTATTAAACATGAGATACGAGGATATAAAGAAAAAGGTAAGTGAGAGTGGCGTATTTTCAGTTATAGATGAGCGAGAAACAGGGAACTCGAAACAAATTTTCTTGAATAATGGTGCTATTATTAATTGTTTTAACAATGGAAACCATAATGTTCAAGGGAAAAATGTTCAAGAAGTAAAAGATTTTTTGTCAAATACCGTAAACATCAATAAGAAGAAGATATTCGTAGTATATGGACATGATGATATTGCACGAACCCAGTTGGAAGCGTTGTTAAGAAGATGGGATTTGGAGCCAATCATTTTAGATCAGCAGGCATCGTCCGGACAAACTATTATAGAAAAGCTGGAAGAGTATGCACTGAATGTAGGGTATGCAATTGTTTTAGCTACTCCAGATGACAAGGGAAGATCAAAAGAAGTTGAAGAGAGCAAATATAGAGTGCGTCAGAATGTTGTTCTTGAACTCGGGATGTTTTTAGCGAAGCTCGGACGAGAAAAGGTTGCAATTCTTTTAAAGGAAGAGGAAGACTTTGAAAAGCCAACGGACATTCAGGGGATTATATATATTCCATTTCAAAAATCTGTTGAGGAGGCTTCATTGAGTTTAATTCGGGAGTTATCAAAGCAGGGTTACGAGATAAACACATCAAGGATATAAGCAAATTACGTTTATACATATGCAAGTTACGAAAAAGAATGAATGATTGAGCTTTTTTATGGTATTATTAGGATGGTTATAGTTATTAATCAAAATAATAGGAGGTATAAAATGAAAAATTATGTTAATATTGTCAAAAGAGTCGGATTTGTTCTACTACTATTTGCCATGAGCATGTTATTTGGTATAACAAAAGAAAGCCTGGCTGTAGAAGCACCAGATGCATGTGAGTCAAATGACACATTTGCGGATGCTTATCCTTATAGTCAAGTGGAGGATGTGGAGCCACAAATATCACATTATGGACGAGCATATGCTGTTGGGATGAAGCACGCAAATCTTGATTCAGAGAATGATGTTGATTGGTATTACACAAATTTAACAGCGGGGGTTGACTGTATTGCAGATCTCAGGAATATTGGTAATAGAAACTACTTTATTGAAGTATTCTATTATGACAGCATAAGCCAGAGTTATTATGGGTATTCTTCTAGTCCCCAATATGTGCCGGAGTTTGATGGTTGGCCAGAAAAATATATTGAGTTTACAGCACCTGTGACTGGTACATACTATATTAGGATAGACCATTATGGGGAATGGGAAGAGAGCGGCAATGATTATTTCTTTTATGTGGGGCCAAAGTCTCGTACGTTTTCAGTAGTAAATCTTCCTACCATGGGAGGTGTTCAAGTTTCAGGAAATGGGTATTCTACTTATTCAAGTGATTTGAGATATACATTTCCATCATCCGCACGTGTTATTTCATTGAGCGTAACAGATGTGATATCAAATGGTTATTGTAGTATGGTTAACAAGCGTTTGACAACCGGATCAAATAATTATTATAATGTATCAGGAAGTAATACAATGAGTAATATGAATAATGTGAATCTATCCAAAATATGGACCATAGGTGGAAAGTGTTCACATAATGGTCAGCACACACCTTTTTATTGGAGTGCAAGATTAAATGGGTCTGTCAGAGTTGACATGGAACCGTACTATAGATTATCGAATTAGGGGGAATGATAGTATGTCAAATATAACTGGTCTGGGATCTTCACATATGTACGAGTATGATGTTAAATCCCGAAAGGTTTTGTCTCGGGATGGTGAAAGGGATGCATTTGTCGATTTTTACAATCATGCTGCAACAGATGAGCAACTATCAACTCTTAATGGGTGGGACTGGGGTAGCAGAGGTTGTATTGAAAGCCAGGTAAATATGCTTTTAGATGGAGTGTTTAATCCGGTTGCCCCACTTAATATTGATCCAGATGTTCAGGTGATTAATATCAAAATAGATATTAACGAGACGGGTGATTATATCATAAGTGTTGATAACGGAAAGGGCGAAAAGACTCTCTGTACTATGAAAACAGGATTAGTTCTGCATAAAAGCGATTTAGATAAGCTTGCAAATGGGTTCCAGACGGAGGATCACAAAGATTATAATCCGGCAGACAACAGCATTAACCTCGCAATAGGTGATAGTTATTCAAGCGGAAAGTATTCGCTTGATATATTTAGAGACAGAATTGGCGGCAGAGGGGCGACTACCAAAGAAGAAGAGGAGGAACTACTGAATCAGACGATTGCATTGACTGCGCTAATTGATTTTGCTGATCAGCAGGTTAGTTCTGAGTATATCAGAGAAGAGGATACCCCATTTCTTCTTGCATTTTTAAAAAGACTTGGAGTAGATATTTCCAAAGATTTCACAATCAACAAAACAAAGTGCCATATAGTTGATGGACGAATTAGGGAAGTAGGAAATGTCAATGGAACACCGTTATCAGTGTATAAAGAAGCGTTTGAAAGACATGTAATGTATAATAATATGTCGTTGACTAAAAACTCACTGTAAACAAATCGTTCTATCACAGGATGAATGATCAGTGATTAATGACTTAGTACATGGATGAAAAAGTCTTGCATTTGCGGGACTTTTTTAGTACAATATGGTCAGATAGATAGAAGAAGGAGTGATACAATTATGAGTCCAGATAATAAGCTTATTTCTCTTGCATATATTCAAACAGCAAATAACCCAATACAGGTTTTTTGCGAATACATTGCGATTTGCTTGAGTGAAGCTCCAGGAGGGGAATTAGATTCAGACGGACTTATTAGAAGAATTGCTGACAAGTTTGGGATAGAAATGTCTGCAAATATGATAAAGATGTGTACTGACTATTTGAAAAGGAATAGCATAATTAGAATTAACAAAAGGCATTCTTTTGAATTGGTGGACAAATTATCATTGAATTCAGAATTTGAGAGAAAGTGTAAGGAATTAGATCAGTCAGAAAGAATACTTATAAATGATTTGGTAACGTTTTTAAAGAAGAGTTATAATAAGGAATGGGATTATGAGGAGGCACGTGAGAACCTTATTGATTATCTTATGAAGGATGGAAACACTGCTTTCATTTTTTCGAACAAAAGAATACGCGAAAATGAAAAACAAAGAAAACTTCATCCGGATTGGTATATAGGTAAATTCATTTCTTCAATTTTGGAAAGAGAATACACTTCTCAATCCAATTATCTTATGGATGTTATTCGTGGCCTTATGGTATATATTGGAGTTTATGAATCTGATGATTATAGGATGGATTATAAGAATAAATATGAAGGAACCATGTTTTTTCTTGATACTAAACTGACATTGAGAATGCTAGGATTTACAACAAAGTTTGAAACTAAAGCAGCTGATGAATTACGTAAACTAATGACAGAGACGTGCAAAGGATGCATATGTATATTTGAGCATACAGAGGATGAAGTAATGCATGCGCTTGAAAGTGCATATAGGCAAATGAAAGATTATGAAACTGTTAAAGATGAGGAAATCAAGCTATGGATACGTGTAAATGAACTGTCGTTGGATGATGTTTCCATTCATAAGAATAGCATTTCAGCAAAACTAAGAAAATTGGGAATTATTGTATATCCTGATCCGGATTGCAAAAATGAAAAATATGTACTAAATGAGAACAATCTTGTTGATTATATATTTGTGTCTAGCCAAAAAAGATGGAATGAGGACTCTATAAAAAATGATGTATTATCTGTCAAATATATAAATTATTTAAGGAAAGGCAAATATAACAGATCATTTGGAGGAGCAAGTAAACTTCCGATATTTATTACAACAAATTCAAAACTAGGAGAGTTTGTACGATGCTATTCAGATGATCCGAATGGTGATTATGACAGTGCTGTCACGTGGAATAAAAAGTGTTCGCCGATTATTAAATACAATAGTATTCTATATAGATTATGGTTGCCAGTTGCGAACGAATATTCGGAATTACCTGTGTTGATGGCTTCAAAAAATGCCTATGCAGCAAGTCACCTCGAAGATGATTTCTTTTCAAACATGATGGAAAGATTAAAATCAATAATGCTTCAAGATGAGGGGGCAGTATTTGATTTGCCGCAAATTCGTATAGAGAGACTGGAGGAATTGTTGGCAAAGAATACAGGCGGAAATGTTGAAGAATTCTCAGATGATGCACTGGTTTTATCGTTTGAAGAAATGCAGAATGAAATACATCAAGCTGATAAGGACAGAATAAACACGCTTGAAGCCGAAGGTGAAAAACAAAATGAGAAGCACGAAAAATTTGTTAATGATTCATTAGATTTGACTTGCTCATTGTTTATGAATAAATGGAAAACAATGGATAAATTTATTATTTGGGTTTCACATCATTTGAAACTATTGTATAAGGGGGTCATATTGGTTCTTGGAGCGCTAGTTTCCACAGCATCAGTTTTTATACATGGATTCGGATGGCTATTTGGAATGTGCTTAATGTTAACAATTTGCTTGGAGATCTTGGATTGTTTTTTGAAGAGTAAAAGAGAGACAATTAGTAAAGCTATTGATGAATGGGAGTGGAATAGGTTTAAACACAAAACTGAACATATTCCTATTCCTGACGAATTGAATAGCCATATTGATGAAATATATGATAAATGCAAAAAAGTTGCGGGAATCCAAATGTTTGATAGCATATGATGTATTCTAAAAAAATGAGAATTCGTGATAACATTTGATTCCAAGAATGGGCTTGGCCTTGGCATGATTTTTGCGCTTTAAGATTGACAATAAAGCGCAAATGTAGTAGAATAGTATTGTTTTGAGTGCGGATAATCTACTATGGAGATGTTGAAATGATTGGAAATGAAAACCAAGTAATCGAATGGAAAGAATCTTGGCAAGACAAGTATCTGGAATGGATTTGTGGGTATGCAAATGCCCAAGGAGGTAGGCTTTATATTGGCGTTGATGATAATGGCGAAGTTCTAGGCATTGATAATAAAACTATCAAAAAGCTTTTAGAGGACATCCCGAATAAGATCACAGCGGCTTTCGGTATTACTTGCGATGTCAATCAGAAAACAAAGAATAAGAAGAAGTATATCGAAATAACCGTCAAAAAGTCCAAATTGCCATTAAGTCTTCATGGACGATATTATTATCGCTCAGGAAGTGTAAAGAAAGAGATTACCGGGTTTGAATTGACAGAGTTTATTATAAAAAGCACCGGTACATCGTATGATGAGATGGTTTCGGATTTAGATCGAGACGAGTTGACATTTGATACTTTTGCAAAGAGATATCGAAAAATGACTCGAAACCGCTTTGATTATGATAATGACTTGGTGAGTTTTAAGATGATGAAAGAAGACGGCCAAATGACAAATGCTGGGGTGTTGTTTGCTGATCAGTGGAGTATTCATCATTCAAGAGTGTTTTGTACAAGATGGAACGGAACAGAGAAAGCTGGATCGGCGCAGGATGCACTTGATGATTCTGAGTTTACAGGGAGCCTAATCAATTTGTTTGATGAGACTATGGCTTTTATCAAGCGAAATTCGAAAAAGGGTTGGCGAAAAGAAAAGGATCAGCGAATAGAGCTCCCTGATTATCCGGAGAGAGCTGTAGAGGAAGGTCTAGTGAATGCGCTTATTCATCGGAGTTATATCCAGACGGGTGCAAACAGCCAAGTGGATATTTTTGATGATCGTATCGTTATAACAAATCCCGGCGGGATGTTTGATGGATCAGAAGTGCAATTGCTTGATTTAAGGCATGTTCCCTCGAAACTTAGAAATCCAATTCTTGCGGATGCGTTTGGAAGACTCAGGTTGATGGAAAGGAGGGGGAGTGGGTTTAAGAAGATTTTGGATGCATATGAATCACAAGAAAGGTATACAGAAGACCTAAAACCCGAGTTCTATACTGACGGATACAGTTTTTATTTGACGCTTTGGAATCTGAACTATGCGTATGTTAAAGCGCAAAATAAAGCGCAAAATAAAGCGCAAAGGACGGGCGGTCTGTCAGATAGGGAGTTTATGCTGAGTCTTTTAGGGAACAACCCGTCCATCACACAAGCCGAGTTAGCCGAGGAAATAGGTAAGTCAAGAAGATATGTGCAAACGATGATGAAGCAACTCAACGAAGAAGGCGTCATTGAACGAATCGGCTCTAAGAAGTCCGGGATGTGGGTTGTGAAGTGATTGGTTGATGGACAAGGTTATATAGTTTACGAATTGAAAAATTGACGATAATTGCTGATTATCAGTAAAAATGGGGTTAATAAACATGGGAAATGTAAAGTGTCTTGGGGAATCACCAAATTGTTTATGGGATATGGATGGGATAAACGGCTTGGAATTTGAAGAGCTTATTTTTAATGCGGCATCGCTGCAAATAAAAAACGGAGATTATTATTCCCAAGGCACGACAGTTATTTCCACACCTAAAAGCGGCGACAATGGAAAAGATGTAATTATCACATCTTCTGTTGATTTATGCGATATATTTTTTCAGAATTTTTCCAAAAAGAATGATGATACATTTACGATATACTTTGAGTGTAAATATACAAAAGGATTACGATTAAGATATGAAAGAATCAGTACAAATATAAATGAAGCAAAGTACGATAACATCAGATATTATGTTTTGGTGACTAATTCCTCTGTTATACCGGAAACCTACCATAAGATAAAGCGGGAATTAGATCCTCTTGGAATTGAGTTTCGTATTGTTGATCAATACATTCTTGCCAAATCGCTTAGCGTATTAGAATTGGTAGATTATCCCCTGCCGAACAGCATAAAATCTTTCTATGCTGAATATCAAACAGAGAAGTACATTGAAAATGGGGAAACGCTGTACGATGTATACATACTATTCAGAAATTATAAAACAGAAGGCTGTAATGTAAGTTTGTCTCTTGTGTCAGATGAAAACTGGGTATTGTCTGATGAAAAGCGATTGGATTTCATTATAATGCCATATGGGGCACAATTTCAAAAATACACCTTTAAGCAATCATCTGTGGATGGTATTAATGAATTACGGCTACGGGTAATTTCAGATAGTGAAGACAATATAGTTGATTTGATTAAGAATGATGTCACGGAAATTTTTGTTCCAGAATTTATCGGAGTTAAGCATATTGAAATAAAAAATAATGTCAGAACTATTATTAAAGAATCAGATAATTTTGAAGTAATTACCCTCTGGGGAGAAACCGGAATTGGAAAATCCCGGATAGTAACCGAACTCCAGCGGGATTTATATGGACAGCCATATATTTTTCATGTTGAAAAATTAAAGCCCCAAATAAATAGTCTTTTGCCTTTAATAAAACCCGTTCTGGAAAAAGAAAAATTCATAGCTCCAAATAATGCATTTACGGAATTGCCTGAAATTATCAAGCATTGTAAACACACAATAAAGAATATGGTCTTTGTGTTTGATGATTTTCATTATGCAGACGATAAAATAATTGAAGAAATCAAATCGGTGAGTTCCATGATGATGCAAGCGCCATTGAAAATCATCATACTGGGCCGTGACGATTATAGCGAGGGCAAAACTTCATATTTCCAATATATTCAATGGTCACTGACAGAATATAAAGATAAATGTTTTACCGTAAAACCTTTCGAAGAACAAGAAACTCTCAATTTTATCAGGATTTCATTTGATGGACTTCCGAAGTTGGTCGAAAACGATTTGCTGAAAAAGAGTATGAATAACCCTCTGTTCATTGTGCAATATATTGAATATTTGCTTGATACAGATGCGGTTTCTCTGGTACATAGAAATACAGTTGGCATCCCGAATCCGGAAATTTTTAATGCGCATTGTAATATTCCTGAAAGCATTTTCAATTTATATGAAAAAAGACTCAATAATCTTAAGTCGGATACTGCTAATGAGGGTGCAGCAGAGTTTCTGTTAATCCTTGCCGCAATAGGCGGGGACATATCTTCTGATATTCTCAATGCTTACTATGATGATAATGACATTATAGATAATCTGGAAAAAAGAAAATTCGTTCGGCTTGAGGAAGGAAAACGGATATCTTTTTATCACGAAAGCATTTTTATTTTTTATAAAAATCATCTAGAAAAACATGCGAAAATACGTAAAGAAATTGCCCAAAAAATATTGTCGGAAGAAGCATTTGAAGAGAGCGGATTATCCGAATATGAAAAAGCTAGGTTATATTATTGGGCAAGCTGTCCATCAAAAGCAAGAGAATATTTTAAGAGGGGAATTGAAGAAATCTCAAAAATAGACAATGTTTCAAATTTTAATATTGATTCAACCCTGTACAGTTACTTATATGACATCTATAGTTTGCACAAGACTAAGAGTAATATTGCAGTAAAGGCTCTTCTGGCCCGTGCTTATTTGAGCCTGCACCATTTTGCACCGATTGTGGCAGTTGAAGATTGTAAGAAGATTCTCCGGATCATTGAAAAATCAAAAACTCTACATGATAATAATATCTTCAAAAATGACATAGGGGCATTATACGCGCATTCTCTTTTTAACTCCGGATTTCTTTATGAAAGCCAGATGATATTGGAGAAACTGGTGTCAGATTTTGCTTTACGTAATGATGATTTTAATCACAGCAGTATTTTTGACGCAGTTGATCGTCTTGCATCTGTTTATATTAAACGGAATTGTTTCGGATTGGCAGGCAACTACAATAAATGGTCAATGAAAATTGCGGAAAAAGCAGGTGACAATTCTCTCATGGCTATCGCTCATCGAACCCGCTCCAAACTATATTTTTATCAAGACCATTCAGAGTGCAAAAATAGCTTAGATTTCGTTTCGGGGCTTAGAGGAAATAATTCGTCAGACCGAATTCATTTAAGTAATCAGGTATCGGATTATATGTACAGGATGTATTATGATGATGGATGCGATTGGAAAGAAACTATCTATGCAGCAGAAACCATCAGGAAGCAAGCCGTAGATAAATCTTATGACAGGGTCTTGATACGAAGTGATATCGTAAGGGCAGCATGCCTATTGAAAATGCAGGATTTCAAAACAGCCAGAAAAATTATACAACAGGGAATTGATAACAGTATTAAACTAGGGATTCCCACATATATCTGGCAATATTATAATCTACAGGCTATAGCTGACAAAAACCTCGGCTATCACGACGATCAAGTCCGGCGCCTGTTTGAAACAGTTTATGCATATTTAGACAGACAGGGGTTACTGGATATCGGAAAAAGGGATTTTTGCTACGGTAATATTCTGGCATTAAATAATATTGCTTTTTTCTTCAGTGATATATCGGAGAAACAGTTTAGAAAAAAAATATCCGGCATACACTACTTTAATGGACCTGTGGCAAACAGCATCTCATATATTGGCACGGAATTTGAAAATGTGTGTGCAACAGACCAGGAATATTTGAAAGAGTTATACCACAAGGCAAGCAAAAAAGAGCTTTTACTTGTAGAACAGCCTAAGAGTTGCCGATTGTTAAGAGATGAAAAAACAGGGTATTTCATGCCTATGTCATGATTTTTCTTCAATTACGTAGTTACCAATAACAAGTATATCAATATCAGTACCAAGAAATGTATTTAGTGTATCTAAAGGGCTTTCTACCATGGGTTTTCCTGCAACATTAAATGATGTATTTAGAACAACTGGGTATCCTGTTTCTTTCTCAACCTCTTTTAACAATGAATATATAAACGGCTCGCTTTGCCTGCTTACAGCCTGCACGCGGGCAGTATTATCTACATGCGTGACAGAGGAAAGGGCAGATTGATATTCCGGTTTTACCAGTGTCGCCAGCAGCATATATTCAGATGATTTCCTTAAATTAAAATATTTGTACTGATCCTCCTCGGTAACTGTTGGGGCAAAAGGGCGAAAATTTTCACGATGCTTAACCCTGCTGTTCAATATGTCTTTCATTTCGGGATTGGAAGGATTTGCAATAATACTGCGATGACATAGTGCGCGTGGTCCTATTTCAGAACGTCCTCTATGAATGGCAATGATTTTGTTTTCTGCTATATCCTTGGCAATTTTTTTTGAAAGCGTGAAATCATCATAATACTTGTATTTAAGGTTTTTCTTTTGTATAGCCTCAATTATCTGTTCATCAGAATAGGAAAGCCCTAAATAAGGAAGACATATTTGATATTTCTGTTCCCAGCCATATTGCATCGCATATGCGTAGTATGCACATCCAAGCGCCTGTCCATCATCTCCGGAGGCGGGCAGGAAAAAGGCATCTTCAATATTGCATTGCTCTAATACTTTGTGATTTGTTAAGCAATTTAAGAATATTCCACCGACAAAACAGATTTTATGGATATGGTATCTTTCTATATAATAATTGACTATGGAAATAATGGATTTTTCCGTAAAATCCTGAACTGTTTTTGCGATATCGGCCCGATTTTCTTTTATATAGGATTTAAGATCCATACCTGAAATATATTGAAAACAAAAAAAATCCTTCAGCATATCTGCATATGTAAGGGAAAAGCTCAAGCCAACATTATATGGAGCATCAAAATTCAATAAAGATGACCCATATGAAGCCAGTCCCATGGTTTTTCCTTCTTCCCCTGATTGAAAGCCTAATAGATTGGTTATTTGAGAGTATTTTCTGGCAAGGCTCATTTCAAGCTTTTGAACGGGCGCCGGCATATATGGTATCATGTGATTGATAGGGTCTTTCATATGACGCACTGCAATGTTTTGTAAGCGCCTGTCAATTTTTGTAAAAATACCATTTTTAACAATATACATGGTCTCAGATTCCTGCATATTATTTATAAAATCCCCTCCTCCGTCTGCGACAAAAACTAAACAGTCATCAAAACCGGACGAATAATAAACAGAATAAGCATGTGCATCATGGTGTGATACAAAGTAGAATGGGATGTAATTACAATTATAATGTGCAAAGAATTCTTGTTTGTATAGATTCAGTACAGCGTCTCCCTCTATGGCAACCAAAGAAAAACCTATGCAGGAGACCTCCTGAATTTGGATATTGCAGTACTCAAGTAATTTATCTATTGCCTCATACGGGATATTGACAGAAGGCGAATGTTTTATCTGATCTATGCGCTCCTGTGCGATTGCTGCCAACACTTCTCCATCTTTAATTATACATGCTCCCCGGTCATGTCCTGCATGAATGCCTAACGATATAGCCATATTTATTTACCTTTCCCGTTTTTTAGATATAATCAGTTCCTATTGGTAAAAACATTAGCTGTAAAAACCCTGATAAAGGCGTTAATCCCTATTGTTGTCAAAAATATATAACTGTTTATGGTAAACTAAAACATATATAACCGATAATCAGCAATTATCAGTAATTTCTGCCGAATCTACCTAAATATTGATTTCATGGATATTACGATGTGGCTGGGCCGGCGTTCTGGTTTGCTTGAGCCACCTGTCCGGACCGAATTGAGTCAACGTGGTATGTGATTTGTGTTTTGACCTACAACAGGACCGTACGTTTCTCTCATTGAGATGGCTCGATTGGGATCAATTCTTTAGATATTGATGTATAAATCGTGAATGATGCGATATATCATCGAATCATCCGACGTCGAAGCAAGAAAGGGTGTCCCCATCAAATATAAAAAATGGTTGACAAAAACTTTGGATTGACGTACAATAATTATGGTTTAGGCGATAAAACTTTGGATTGTAGGTCAATTTCATTGGACTCAGAGGAGAAAACCATGGATTATAGACAGATTAAAAAGCAGGCAAATGAAATTCTTAAAAACAAAACAGCAGAGTGTTCATATGTGGAGTATAAGGCTTCTGAGCATCAGCTTGATAAAATACTGAAAACCATTTGTGCGTACGGTAATAACTATTACAATAATGACGTTCAATACATTTTTATTGGGGTAGAAGAGGAAAATAGTGAAGAAAACAAAGCTATTCCTATACTCCCAATTAAAGGGATTGCAGAGGGGCGGCTAGAAAAATGCAAAAACACTATCAATTCATTACGCCCATTTTTGTATCCTAAGGTTGCATTTGAAGTTGTATCAAATAAACTGGATGAAATCAGTTATTTA
Organism: uncultured Lachnospiraceae bacterium; assembly: GCA_900320825.1. Taxonomy (GTDB): domain Bacteria; phylum Bacillota; class Clostridia; order Lachnospirales; family Lachnospiraceae; genus AC2028. The sequence continues at coordinate 15,865 of ONTX01000062.1, forward strand.
CTCATTATTGTAATGCGCCAAACGGGGGGACCGTTTATGGTTGCAGAGAAAGCGGAGAAAGATAAAAGGATAAAACTAAAGCCGGGCCGATATGTGAGGATTGAAGCCGACACACGTCTCGCGAGAGTTGACGAGGAATATGATTTGTTGCGTAAGTTTTCCAGCTTTCATTATACCTCTATTGTCAGTTCCGAGGCATCTATCGATGACTTGAGCATGGATTTACTTAGAGAATATGTTTCTAAAACAAGTTCTAGGCAGATCAATGATGGAATGGAAAAAAAAGAACTGGCTAAAACCTTAGATCTTCTTGATAAGAATGATCCGGAGGAAAGGCGTGTTAAGAATTTTGCTGCTCTCATGTTTTCTGAGCATCCGGAGAATCATATTCCATATGCGTATACGGAATTGATAATTGACATGTTTGGATCCAAGAGAAAGATGGAGTCCAAAGTGTTTAAGGGCGCGATTTGGAAACAGTATTATTCTGTGCTGGAGTACATCAACAGTAATTTCTTAAACGAATTGGTTTTACGCGTCGATGGCAGTGCAGAAAATCGTAAGATTGAGAATTTTACATTTATCGCTTTGGAAGAGCTGCTTGCAAATGCCATCGTTCATAACAATTATGAGAATGGAAAGGCAATCCAGATATATATATCTGAAAAACAGATAAATATAGTGAATTATAATAAGCCGTTACCGCCTATTAGTATACAGGATTTGAACGAGAGGACATTTTTTAATGAGCGTGATACAGAAAACCCGGAAATAAGGGATATGTTTAAATCATTAGGCATTATAGAATCCTTTGGGACTGGAATAGGGGAAGCCAAAAGATCGATGCAAGAAAACGGATCCCCGGATCTATTCTATAAGACTTTTGATGCAAATGATAATGTTACTTCTGTGGTTATCCCTGTTAATGAGGAATACTTTGAGATAAAAAACGATACCAAACCAAAGAAAAAAGTTTGGATTGAGAACGAAACCAAAGATTTCAAGCAGAAAATTTTGGATTCGAGGTTTTCTAATAAAATTAAGCAAAACGTGTTGAAGATATATGAGGAGGCCGGAACAGAGGTTTTTGGGAACTCTCGTGTAGTTGAAATCATTGGATGCTCTGAGGTGACAGCCACTTCATATTTGAAGAGAATGGAGAATGAACTGAAGATTATCGTTCCTGTAGAAGGGATGGGAAAAGGAAAGTATAGGTTTTTTGTATAACAATGCTAACACTATATAACATAATTGTGATGCGAAAGGAATCAATTATCAAGGCAGTGAAAATATGTTTGTAGATGAAATATGGGATTTCAAAAGCTTCAATATGGGGCGTGAATTAGAAATAGCTGGTGAGTTTATCTATGATTCAGCAAAAAAAAGCATGTCCATCAGCGGATTGAATAATACATATGAGATCAACACCATCTTATATACAGGTGCGGTGGGTATAGAAAGATTGCAAAAAATATACCTTTGTCTTGCGGCGCAGGATCCAACAGATGTAGATTCTATGCCAAAATGTTTAAAGCAGCATAATCATACTAAATTACAAAATGAAGTTAACAAATATTCGAAAAATAATGTGTCAGAAATTGAAATGAGCTTGCTTGGTTTATTTGAGGAGTATTATAATAATTTCAGATATGCAAATTATTATCCTGGGCAACATGAAAATGATTTGCGAAAGCTGTTCGTCCGTTTTCTGAAGAGACAAAATGGAAAGTTTAATTTTGACGAACCCTGTACTGCGGTACAGTTTGAAGAGTTTAAACGGTTTTATATAAATAAGTTGGGGAAACTGGCAGTTCGATTATATTTGTTGATACGTGAAAAGGCTTACGAACTGAATACATATACTTATGAAATTGATTCTATTTCAAGAGCATCTCGAGTCTTTTGGACTACACAAAGAAAAACGTTATATGAACAAATGGTTTTAGAACAGAATGCAACAAAAGAGCTGCTTCTTTATATTTACAAGAACAATAGGGGTACCGGCGTTTTTAGGTTGTTAGATAATATGGAAGCGTTGGATTTCGATAATAGTTTAGTAAACGAGTATCTAGAAGATCTCTGCGTGGGAAAGGTAAATGATTTATTGATTGACTATGTTGATGATTTTTATGAAGAAATTGAAGATAAAGCACAAAAAAAAGAGCGGAAGGAACTACTATCATTGATAGGTAATCGTTCGGTCATGTTTGATTTTGATGAAGAAGATGAGAACGAAAATATAGAATAACTATTCTTAGGAGGGCGGGACAGTATGTATCTATCAAAGATTTCTATCAAAGAGTTTAGGATGATTTCCGATGATGTAGTAGAGATTTCATTTTCAAAGGGATTGAATTTGCTAGTTGGCGAGAATGGATCTGGAAAGAGCACTGTGGTAGATTCTATTCGCGCCTTATTGGGAGAGATTGAGTTTTCAAGAAGAGGAATCATAGAAGAAGATTTTCATACTGTGTTTTGTGAATCCCAGAGGAAGCCTTCAGATAGCTTTTTTATCTCAGGCATTTTTTCAAACTTGACGGAGGCACAGAAAGTCGAGTATTTGTCTTGGTTGGACGATGACTTCAATGCTAAGCTTAGTTTTGAAGTTCGACGGATGCTTAATAGAAGAAACAATTATAAACAAAAAAGATGGGGAGGGAATTCTTCTAATTCTTTCTTTGATGTTGAGCCGTTGAATGATATTCAATGTGTGTATTTGCCGGCCTTAAGGGATGCGGAGCGTGGATTAAGAACAGGTCGTGGATCACGGTTGGCACGATTTATTGCTAATTTATCTGAAGATAGCCTCAAGTTAAAGAGAGATAATAATGAATTGATGCCTCTGGAGAAGGATCTTAAAGAGTTTAATGAAAAAGCTGCAAATGAATCGGAAATCACGAATGCAACAGAATTGATTAATTCTAGTATTATGAGTGCTGCAGGAAATGTGTATGGGCAGAAAACTCAAATACGATTCAACGTACTGTCGTATGAGAGAATCATAGAGTCCTTACAATTATTGTTTTCTGATGATCTTAACAGTAATTCAAGCGTATTTCGTAGTTTATCAGAAAATAGTTTGGGCTATAATAATCTCATTTATATAGCTACGATTTTGGCTGAGTTTGAGGGACTGAAGGATAGATACACAACCCCAAGAATTCTGCTTATTGAGGAATTGGAGGCGCATCTTCATCCACAACTTCAGATTAAGTTATTACAGTATTTACAAAAGCAGGCTGCAGAATTTGATATTCAGGTGATTATCACAACTCATTCTTCATTGTTGGCTGCAAGTGTGCCCTTTGAGAACATTATCGCTTTATATAAAACAGAAGAAGGCATTTCTATTACACCTCTTTGCGAATGTGGTGTAGATAAATCGGCTTCAGGTTTTCTTAATAGGTGGCTGGATGCAACAAAGACTGCCTTGTATTTCTCTAAGGGTAATATCTTTGTTGAAGGGATAGCGGAAGCTATCCTGATTCCTGAATTGGCAAAAGTATATTTAGAAAAACAAAACAAAGCTGGTCTGACAAAAATATCATCTCTTGAGGAGGCGGGAATATCTGTAATTAATATGAATGGGATATATTTTCCATATTTTATGCAACTCTATAACGGATATAGTATTATTATACCAACTCAAAAAGATG
>ONTX01000095.1 GCA_900320825.1 uncultured Lachnospiraceae bacterium
CGGCCTTGTGTTCTGGCTTGTATTTCCGTTTTTTGCGGACCTTTCAGGCTTTGAAGAATGCGTATTCAAAAAGACTACGGGATTTTACTGCCCGGGATGTGGGTGTATGAGATCAGTAAAGGCGCTTCTTTCCGGACATCTGTTCATTTCTTTTCTTTACAATCCCTTTATTCCCTATTGCGTCATTATGTGGACACTTTATACATTCTCACATCTGTTTGAGATACTTAAAGTTCCGCATATAAAGGGAATGAAATATCGGGATATTTATGTTTATATAGCTCTTTTTCTGATCTTTTCAAACTGGATAATTAAAAACGTTCTTCTGATCATTATCAATGCATAAAGATCAGGGTTCTGTCAGAGTTCCGGATTCTTCGGTTGACACATTTGCGTCTTCTGAGATCTCACCGTTTAAAAATGTCATTATGACCTTTATCCTTTTAAAAGCGTTTGAATAAAGGGTAGAGGCTTCTTCATATTTTGACTTGATATCTGCTTCTGACAGGGAAGTGTCAGTATAAACCTGATTATAGATGGAAACAGCCTGAGACATATAATCCGATGCTTCCACCGACAGATGTTTGAGATATTCGTATTCAGGGGGGAATTCCAGAGCGGCAAATTCAGAAAACGAAGTATTCAGTGAATTAAGCTGTTCCATAATAAGTGTCGTATAGCCTTCCGACGATGTATCTACCTCGTTTATGGCGGCATCTGTATTCGCAACTGCTGTGCAGAATGCGTCAACATGAGATCTGAATGCATCAAGATCTGACTGGGGTGTTCCGGATGAATCATTTTTTCCGCATGATGTCAGGATGAATACAGACATGATCAGGCTTATGATGATCGGTTTGCAGATTTTTTTCATGGATATTATCCTTTCAAAAGGCCGGAACATTCTTTTTGTATTCGGCTCATTAACAAGTATAATACCATATTTTTGTTCCTGATTATAGGATGCACCAATTCCCTGCATCCTTATTTCAAAAAAGTGCTTGACATAAGTTTAAACCATCTATATAATCTTTAAATGTGCGCTACACTTGTGCACATTTGAGAGTAAATATAATGGATAAGGAGGTGTTTCGAAATGTCCATTTGTCCTAAGAATAAATCATCAAAGGGTCACAGAGACCAGAGGAGAGCTAACTGGAAGATGTCAGCTCCTACACTTGTAAAGTGCAGCAAATGCGGAGCTTTAATGGTTCCCCACAGAGTTTGTAAGAAGTGTGGTTCTTACAATAAGAAGCAGATCGTTGAGACTGACTGATCTGTCTTGGTTTTTATTGAAAATCAGAGCATTGCCAACGGGCATTGCTCTTTTTTTTGCCCTTTTTAACGTTAATAATGATTATCTTATGAGGTTGATTTTTGCATTTTCACCTAGTATATTATTCTTTGGTATTTTGTTGATTAGAGGTAGATCATGTCAGACAGTATAAATATTGCTCTTGATGCAATGGGAGGAGATAATGCTCCCGAAGAAATAATCAAAGGTGCAGTATCTGCGCTTGAAACTTCCCCTGAGATCAAACTTTTCCTTTGCGGAAGGGAAGATGATATAAGGGCTGAACTTTCCAAGTATTCTTATGATGTTAATCGTATAGAGATAGTGCATGCAACCGAGATAATCGGCATGGATGAGCCTCCCGTAATGGCTGTCAGAAACAAAAAAGATTCTTCACTTGTAAAGTGTATGTATCTTGTTAAGGAAGGAAAGTGTGATGCACTTGTTACCGCAGGTTCCACAGGTGCATTCCTTGTAGGCGGCCAGATCATTGTTGGAAGGATCAAGGGAGTTGAAAGACCCCCTCTTGCACCTTTTATTCCTACTGCCACCGGCAGAGCACTTCTTCTGGACTGCGGAGCCAATGTGGATGCAAGGCCTACTCAGCTTGTACAGTTTGCCAAGATAGGATCTGCATACGTAAAAAAGGTTTGCGGGATCAATAACCCCAGGGTTGGTATCGTTAATATCGGTGCCGAGGAAGAGAAGGGTAATGCACTTGTTAAGGAAACTTTTCCTTTATTAAAGGCAACACCCGAGATCAACTTTATCGGCAGTGTTGAAGCAAGAGATATTCCTTATGGTGCCGCAGATGTTGTTGTCTGTGAAGCATTTGTGGGAAATGTCATCCTTAAGATGTATGAAGGCGTCGGAACAGTTCTTCTAAAATCAATAAAAGATGCTTTCATGTCATCCGGAAGAAGTAAGATTGGTGCGCTGCTTGCTAAACCCGCACTTAAAAAGACACTGAAACAGTATGACACCGACCAGTATGGCGGAGCACCTCTTTTGGGATGTAACGGTCTTCTGGTAAAGACTCACGGTTCAAGCAAAGCGGTTTCGATAAATAATTCTATTCTTCAATGCAAGACTTTTATAGAGAATAATATTAATGACGATATCAGGGAAATGTTCAGCGTTTCCATGGATATCTAACAGGAGGTTTTTATGGAATTTGAAAAATTAAAAACTATCATTGCAGAGGTTCTTAATGTGGATCCCGAGGAGATCACTCTTCAGTCAACATTCACCGATGATCTTGGTGCGGATTCCCTTGATGTTTATCAGATCATCATGGGTCTTGAGGATACCTTTGATATAAAGATTCCCGAGGAAAGTGCCGAGAAGATCACAACAGTCGGTGAAGCTGTTGAAATGATAAAGTCTGCCCTTTCAGGAAACGAATAATCATTTTTGCATTAATCTGTTGTTTTAAATGACGTGATGATTCACGCATATATTTATTTGCGCTTTTTTGAGGCTTTTTTATGGGCAGTGAAGATATTCTGCAGTTGCAGGATCTCATAGATTATAAATTTAATAATAAGGATCTTTTACTTCAGGCTCTTACTCATTCATCCTTCTGTAATGAGCAGATGCTGGACAGGCCGGCTGATTATGAGAGGCTTGAATTTTTGGGCGATGCAGTGCTTGAAGCCATTAGTTCCAGGTATCTTTTTGATCTGTATCCCGAAAAAAAAGAAGGCGAGCTTTCCAAGATCCGTGCATCAATGGTATGTGAACCTTCACTTGCCTTTTGTGCCAGGGATTTAAGACTCGGAAGTTTCTTAAGACTTGGAAAAGGTGAAGATATGACAGGCGGCAGGGAAAGGGATTCCATTATCGCTGATGTCATGGAAGCCATCATCGGAGCTATTTTTCTTGATTCCGGTTTTGATGAGGCAAGCAGGTTTATCCACAGGTTCATACTTTCCGATCTTGATGAGAAGAAACTGTTCTTTGATTCAAAAAGCACTCTTCAGGAAGAGGTTGCCAAAAATCTGAAGAAGACACTTGAGTATGTTACCGAAGAGGAAACAGGCGCAGGAAATGAGAAGATCTTTAAATCTGTTGTTCTGATCGGGGGAGATAAAGTCTCCGAAGGAAGAGGCAGGAGCAAGAAAGCTTCCCAGCAGGAAGCGGCTTACAATGCTCTTTTAAAGATCAGAAAAGTATGATTACAGATCAGTGAGGAAATAATGTTTCTTAAAAGTATTGAAATTCAGGGATTTAAATCCTTTGCCATAAAGACTGTTCTTCAGTTCCACGAGGGAGTTACAGGTATAGTCGGTCCCAACGGATCCGGTAAGAGTAATATTGCCGATGCCGTAAGGTGGGTTCTTGGTGAACAGAGCGTAAAACAGCTCAGAGGCGGTTCCATGCAGGATGTCATTTTCTCAGGAACCCAGACCAGAAAGCCCTTAAGCTATGCATATGTAGCCATCACTCTTGATAATTCCGATCATGCATTAAATATTTCCTTTGAGGAGGTAACCGTAGCCAGAAGGCTTTACAGATCCGGTGAAAGTGAGTATCTCCTCAACGGTTCTCCCTGCAGGCTCAAAGATGTTAATGAGCTCTTTTTTGATACCGGTATAGGTAAAGAAGGTTATTCCATCATAGGTCAGGGCCAGATCGACAAGATCCTTTCCGGAAGACCCGAAGAAAGAAGAGAGCTTTTTGATGAAGCTGCAGGTATTGTTAAATTCAAATACCGTAAAAGTGCCGCTCTTAAAAAGCTTGAATCCGAGCAGAATAACCTTGTTCGTGTCAAGGATATCCTCGCTGAACTTGAGCGTCAGATAGGACCTCTTTCCAGACAGTCAGAAAAAGCTAAAGAATGGCTGAAATACAAGGATGAACTCAGAACCATCGATGTTAATTCATTCCTTCTTGAAAATGAGAGCCTGAAAAAGGCTGCTTCGGATCTTCAGGCAAGGCTTGATGTTGCATCTGAAGACCTGGACAACACCACTAATGAATATAATAAGGTTAAGGAAGATTACGACTCTGTACGTCAGGAGATGGAAGATCTCGAAGAGGCCATCGAAAAGGCAAGAGAGCTTGTAACCGGTGCAGATTCCAACAGGCAAAAGCTTGAGTCTTCCATTGAACTCCTTAAGGAACAGATAAAATCCAGCAAGGATAATATTGTTCATTTTTCCGAAAGAAAAGAAGCCCTTCTCGGTGAGATAAAGAAAGCCGAGGAAGAAAGAGATTCCATAACCAAGGATTCCGAATCAGAAGAAGAGCAGGCTGCCAAAGTAGATGCCGAGGCTGCTTCCAGAAAAGAAGCTCTTGATAAGGTTCAGGAAGAGATAAGGAATCTTAATACACAGATAGAAGAACATGCTACCGGCATAATGGATGAACTTAAAAAACGTTCCGAGATACAGGGACGTTTGAGCCATTATGATGCCGTTATGGAGCAGATAGAACTCAGGAAAGCAGAACTCCAGAGCAAGATGCTGCGTGCCCGTTCCGATGAGGAAGTCAGGGAAAGTACCATAAAGCAGTATGAGGAAGCTTTTGAAAAAGTAAGTAATGAGATAGCTGAGATGAACAAAAAGTCTCAGGATCTTGAATTTAAAGTTACAGATTACCGTTCAAAACTTTCTTCCGCGGATGATGAATTAAGAAATCTCCAGGAAGAGTACCACAAAGAAAATTCCAGATATGTTGCCCTTCAGGATATTGCCGAAGCCTATGAAGGCTATGGTAATTCAGTTAAGAAGATCATGGAACAGAAATCTTCTAACAAGGGCATTATCGGTGTTGTTGCAGATATCATCAAGGTAGAAAAGAAATATGAAACTGCCATTGAGACTGCCCTTGGTGCAAATATCCAGAATATCGTCACCAGGGATGAAGCAACGGCAAAGAAGATGATCGGATTCCTTAAGGAAGGCCGCCTTGGAAGAGCTACATTCCTTCCTCTTGATTCGGTAGTCAATCCTCAGGAACTTAAAGCAAAGGACGCTCTTAACGAAAAAGGAATGCTTGGTCTTGCAAGTGATCTTGTAGAGACCGATGATGAGTTTGTAAATATCATTAAGAGCCTGCTTGGACGTTTTATCGTTGCCGACAATATGGATAATGCAACGAAAGCCGCCAGGAAATTTAATTTCACTCTCAGGATCGTAACTCTTGAGGGAGAACTTCTTATGCCCGGCGGAGCCATAAGCGGTGGTGCTTTTAAGAACAATTCCAACTTCCTGGGTAAGAGCCGTGAGATAAACGATCTTAAGAAAAAAGTTGCAAAACTTTCCTCAGATATCGAGAAGGCTCAGAAGAATATCGAAGATATCAGGGAAAAGAGAAATAATGCAAGGACTGAACTTGATACATTAAAAGCCGAGATTCAGAACAAAGTCCTTGAACAGAATACAGCAAGACTTTCTCTTCAGTCAGAACGTGACAGATTTAATGAAGAGAGTGAGAATGCCATCAGTCTTAAGGCAGAACAGCAGGATATAGAAAAAGAGATATCCAATGCCATTACCGCAAGAGATGAAGCAGCTGAGATCCTCAAGGATAGTGAAAAGAATGAAAAGCGTCTTCGTGAAGAAGAAAATGATCTCAATGAGATTCTTAAGGATAAACAGGCTGTAGAGTCTGAAGCTGCCGCGCGTGTAAACGAGTGGGAAATTGAAGTGCAGAAGATGAAGCAGGCCAGAGACTTCAAAGCTGCAAACTTAAGCCGTGTTGAAGAAGCTCTTGAAAATGCAAATGCCGAACTTGAAAGTCTCAATACTTCAATCGATTCCAATAATACTGCAATTTCCGAGAAGGAAGAACAGATAGTTGAGATTGGAAAGACCATCGAAGCTTCGTATGAAGAGCAGAAAAAGTCTGATGATCTGTTAAAGAATTCTCTTACCAAGAAGAAGGAACTCTCGGACAGACAGAAAGGCTTCTTTGAAAATACCGAAAAACTCCAGGAGAAGATGTCTTCCCTCGATAAGGAAGTTAACCGTCTCACTGCCCAGAGAGATAAGGCCAATGAGACCATGGAGATCCGTATCAATTATATGTGGCAGGAATATGAGATCACTCTTTCCCAGGCTGCAGAGATGCGTGATGATAATCTCACCGATCTTACCGTACTTAAGCGTGATGCTGCGGAAGTAAGGGATAAGATCAAAAAACTCGGCGATGTAAATGTTGGTGCTATTGAAGAGTACAAGGAAGTATCCACAAGATATGAATCCATGAAGACCCAGCATGACGATCTCATTGAAGCTGCCGAGACTCTTAAAAAGATCATTGAAGAACTTGATGAGAACATGAAAGCACAGTTCTCGGAGAAGTTCAAACTTATGAACGAAGAGTATGACAAGGTATTCAAGGAACTCTTCGGTGGCGGTAAAGGATCTCTTTCACTTCAGGATGATGAGAATATCCTTGAATGCGGAATAAACATTTCCGCACAGCCTCCCGGCAAAAAACTTCAGAACATGATGCAGCTTTCAGGTGGTGAGAAGGCACTCTCTGCAATATCTCTACTGTTTGCGATACAGAACCTTAAGCCTTCACCTTTCTGTCTGCTTGACGAGATTGAAGCTGCACTTGATGATAACAACGTAGGCAGATTTGCAGGATATCTGCACAAACTTACAAAGAATACTCAGTTCATCGTTATCACACACAGAAGAGGAACCATGCAGAGGGTTGACCGTCTCTACGGTATAACGATGCAGGAGAAGGGCGTTTCGAGCCAGGTTGCGGTTAACCTGATCGAATCCGAACTGGATGAATAAATAGATGTTTGGAAAGAAAAACGAAAAACCCCAGAATGACTACAGCGAGGCTCTTGCAAAACTGACAGCCATCGCTGATGAAGCCGAAAAGGACCCTATAGCAAGACAGCTTCAGGAAGATATTCCCGTAGACGGAAGACTTTATCATGAAGACAAAGAGGCCCTTTTCGAAAGATTAAAAGAAGGCATGAGCCGTACGAGAGAATCTTTCTCCCAGGGCCTTGCCTCTATTTTTACCGCTTCTGAGATTGATGATGACTTTTATGATGAACTTGAAGAGTTTCTTATCGGTGCCGATGTGGGTGCGACCATAACAGAAGAGATTCTTGATGAGCTTAAAGATAAGGTCAAGGAAAAACATCTTAAGTCAAGGTCTGAATGCCGAGATCTTCTTATTGATTCCATTAGAGGCCGGATGGAGTGCGGAGAGAATGCATATGACTTTGAAGAGCGTACATCCGTTGTCTTTGTGATCGGTGTTAACGGTGTTGGTAAAACTACTACCATCGGTAAACTTTCATCACAGCTTTCTCTTATGGGAAGAAAAGTTCTTGTTGCGGGAGCGGATACATTCAGGGCCGCTGCAGAGGACCAGCTTAAGATATGGGCCGAGAGAAGCGGTGTTCAGATAGTCTCCGGAAAAGACGGACAGGATCCCGCAAGTGTGGTTTTTGATGCTTGTACCGCAGCAAGAGCAAGAGGTACCGATGTTCTCATCATCGATACAGCCGGTCGTCTTCACAACAAGAAAAATCTTATGGATGAACTTGCCAAGATGAACCGCGTCATAGATAAAGAATTTGAAGCAGCTCACAGGGAAAACCTTCTTGTTCTTGATGCAACAACCGGACAGAATGCCATTAACCAGGCAAGGGAATTCAATGAAGCTGCACCATTGTCAGGTATCATACTTACCAAGATGGACGGAACCGCAAAAGGCGGAATTGCCATTGCCATACAGGCACAGATGGGAATTCCCGTTAAATATATAGGAGTCGGTGAAAAGATCGAAGACCTGCAGAAGTTCAATGCGGCGGACTACGTCAATGCAATATTTGATGTTGCAGATGTCGCAGAATGATCATGGCAGGACCCGCGTGTGTAATCTGTAAATGGAGAATGATATGGCAAAAGAAATGTTGACCCTCGACGCTTTTGAAGAAGCATCGGAAGTGGTATCCAGAGTTGTAAGAGACACTAAACTTGTTTATTCTGAGTATTTTTCCAATCAGACAGGTAATAAGGTATATTTAAAGCCTGAGAATATGCAGCTTACCGGTGCCTACAAGGTAAGAGGCGCATATTATACCATTTCAACTCTCACTGATGAGGAAAGAAGCAGAGGTCTTATCACCGCATCCGCAGGTAACCATGCCCAGGGCGTTGCATATGCCGCTAAAGCTTATGGGGCAAAGGCTGTTATCGTAATGCCCACAACCACTCCCCTTATTAAGGTTAACCGTACAAAGAGCTATGGTGCAGAAGTCATTCTTTACGGTGATGTATATGATGAAGCCTGTGAAAAGGCTCTGGAACTTGCTAAGGAGAACGGATATACTTTCATCCATCCTTTTGATGACTTAAGAGTTGCTACAGGACAAGGCTCTATTGCCATGGAGATAGTCAGAGAGCTTCCTTTAGTTGATTATATACTTGTTCCCATCGGAGGCGGCGGACTTGCCACAGGTGTCTCCACCCTTGCAAAGCTTCTTAATCCCAAGATAAAGGTTATCGGTGTTGAACCTGCCGGTGCCGCATGCTTAAAAGCATCTCTGGATGCAGGTAAGGTTGTTACCCTTGACGGAGTTAATACTATTGCTGACGGTACTGCCGTAAAGACACCCGGTTCCAATCTTTTCCCCTATCTTCAGAAGAATCTTGATGATATCATCACTGTTGAGGATTCTGAACTTGTTGTATGCTTCCTTGATATGGTTGAGAATCATAAGATGGTGGTTGAAAATTCCGGACTTCTTACCGTTGCAGCACTTAAGCATATGAAAGCGGAAGGTAAGAAGGTTGTCTCGATCCTTTCAGGCGGTAATATGGATGTCATTACCATGAGTTCCGTTGTTCAGAACGGACTTATCGCAAGAGACAGGATCTTTACCGTTTCAGTTCTTCTTCCCGACAAGCCCGGCATGCTTGCCAAGGTTTCGGGAATACTTGCAGAGCAGGGCGGCAACGTCATTAAGCTTGAGCATAATCAGTTCGTTTCCATCAACAGAAATGCGGCTGTTGAACTCAGGATCACGCTCGAAGCCTTCGGAACCGATCACAAAAATGCAATAATCGAAGCTCTTGAAAAAGAAGGCTACAGACCGAAAGTTGTTAAAACAAATATCTGATATCAATAAGCGTCAAGTAAAAATGCTTGACACTTATTTTTCTTTGTATTATTATATGCAAGGTGCGTAAAAAGGGGCTTTATGGATAAGATTCTTGAACAATCGCTTTTATATGATTTTTACGGTGAACTTTTGAGCGAAAAAAGAAGGAATATCTATGAAGCGTCCATGTTCGAAGACCTTTCCCTCGGCGAGATTGCAGAGAGTGAAGGGATCTCCAGACAGGCGGTGCATGACACGCTTCGTCACTGTGAAAAAGCACTTAACGATTATGAATCCAAGCTTCATCTTGTTGAGAAATTCATCCGCATAAAAGATGATATCACAGAGATTGAAAAGCTTGTTTCCTCTGACGGGGATATAAGTGAAAGGCTTGATAAGATAGGCAGGATTGCTTCAGACGTTTTGGGAGAGCTTTAATGGCTTTTGAAGGACTCAGTGAAAAACTTCAGAATGCGTTTAAAAACCTTCGAGGTAAAGGCAAACTTACCGAGGCTGATGTAAAGGAAGCTCTCAAGGAAGTCAAGGTTGCACTGCTTGAAGCTGATGTTAACTTCAAGGTGGTTAAGAACTTTGTTAAGACTGTTGAAGAAAAATGTATCGGTAATGATGTTTTAAACGGTCTTAACCCTTCCCAGACAGTTATCAAGATAGTTAATGACGAGCTTACTGATCTCATGGGAAGTGAGACTACAGAGGTTGCTTTCAGACCCGGTAAGGAAATAACAGTCATCATGATGGTCGGTCTTCAGGGTGCAGGTAAAACCACAGCATCAGCCAAGATGGCCGGTCAGTTCATTAAAAAGGGTAAGAAATCACTTCTTGTTGCCTGCGATATTTACAGACCCGCAGCTATTGAACAGCTGAAGGTCAACGGTTCCAAGGTGGGCGTTGATGTTTTTGAAATGGGTAATCAGGTTAAGCCTCCCGTTATCGCAGAGAACGCTCTTGAAAAAGCCCGTAAGGAAAATTACAATGTGGTGATCCTTGATACCGCGGGACGTCTCCATGTGGATGAAGAGCTCATGAATGAGCTTAAGGAGATCAAGGAAAAGACCGGAGTCTTCCAGACCATACTCGTTGTCGATGCTATGACAGGTCAGGACGCTGTAAACGTGGCCCAGACCTTTGATAATGAGATCGGTGTTGACGGAGTTATCCTTTCAAAGCTTGACGGTGATACAAGAGGCGGTGCCGCGCTTTCCATCAAAGCAGTTACAGGAAGACCTATCCTATACGTTGGAATGGGAGAAAAGCTCACGGATCTTGAGCAGTTCTATCCCGACCGTATGGCTTCCAGGATCCTCGGAATGGGTGATGTTCTTACACTCATTGAAAAAGCTCAGGAATCCGTTACCACAACCGAAGAACAAAGCCGTTCCATGATGGGACGTATGCAGAAGGGTAAGTTTGATTTTAACGATTACCTTGAGAGCATGAAACAGATGAAAAATATGGGCGGTCTTGCATCCATTCTTTCAATGCTTCCCGGAATGGGAATTAATGCAGCTGATATCGAAGGCGCCGTTGATGAAAAGAAACTAAAGCAGACTGAGGCCATAGTTCTTTCCATGACACCTGAAGAAAGATCGAATCCCAAGCTTTTGAATCCAAGAAGAAAGTTCAGGATAGCTAAAGGAGCCGGACTTGATATAGCTGATGTAAACAGGTTTGTAAAGCAGTTTGAACAGTCTCAGAAGATGATGAAGCAGATGTCCGGTATGGGCAAACGCGGAAAAGGCTTCGGCGGTTTTCCCGGAATGGGAGGTTTTCCCGGCATGGGAGGCAGAAAGGGATTTCCCTTTTAAGTAATGATTGAATCCGGATTTTTCCGTTTTCATATATAAAATAAATGCTATTAATTATAAATGGAGGATTTAAAAATGGCAGTAAAGATCAGACTTAGAAGAATTGGTGAGAAGAAGGCTCCTTTTTACCGTATTATCGTTGCAGATTCAAGAAGCCCCAGAAACGGAAGATTTATCGATGAGATCGGAACCTACGATCCTTCCAAGGATCCTTCCGAGTATCATATCGACGAGGAAGCTGCTAAAAAGTGGCTTGCTAACGGTGCTCAGCCCACTGAGGTTGTAGGAAAGCTCTTCAAGGTTGCCGGAATCATCAAATAACTTGCATATTGTCTAAGGAGGCCTTATGAAAGAACTCGTTGAAGTTATTGCAAAGGCTCTCGTTGAACATCCTGATGAAGTAGTCGTAACCGAAACCAAAGAGGGATCGGATTATTCCATCACTCTTCACGTTGCACCTTCTGATATGGGAAAGGTTATCGGTAAGCAGGGAAGAATAGCAAAGTCTATCCGCTCTGTTGTTAAGGCTGCAGCTTCAAGGGAAGATGCAAGAGCTGATGTTGAAATAACGGATTAATATGATCGGACCGCTTTCGGGCGGTCCGTGTTTGAATATTATGGTCGAATATCTTAAAGCAGGAACAATCACACAGCCTTTCGGAATCAAGGGCGAAATGAAGGTTTATCCTCATACCGATGATCCCGCACGGTTTAAAAAACTTAAAAAAATATATATTGTAAGCAAAAACGGTTATGATATGTATGAGGTTGAAAGTGCAAAAATGGCACTTCCCCTTGTCATAATCAAGTTGAAAGGTTTTGATACTCCCGAACAGGTACGTCTTTTAAGACAAAAGGACATTTACGTTTCCAGGGAGGATGGTGCGCCTTTAAATGAGGGTGAGTATTATTATGCGGATATCCTCGGTCTTAATGTCATTGATGATGAGGGCGTACAAAGAGGCACCATAACTGATATTCTTGAAACAGGTGCCAATGATGTTTATGAGATCACCGCAGAAGACGGAACAAAATTCCTTCTTCCCGCGATCAAGGAATGTATATTAAGTGTGGATATTGAATCTTCACTAATGAAGATCCATATCCCGGAAGGACTTTTGGATTGATATTCAAAGTATTGACACTTTTTCCGGAGATGATCGAGTCGGTAATGAATACCGGCATAATAGGACGCGCCTTAAAAGAGGGAAAGATCGGACTTAAAACTTATAATATCAGGGATTATGCAGATAATAACAGAGCCCAGGTGGATGATTACCCATACGGCGGAGGCGCTGGTCAGGTCATTATGGCTGAACCTGTCTACAGATGCTATCAGGCTGCCGTTTATGACAGCTATTCTGTAAAAAGAAGATGCGTCTATCTTTCTCCCACAGGAAAAAAATTTGACCAGAGAATGGCAAAAGAGTTTTCCCATGAAGATGAGATCATCTTTTTATGCGGACATTATGAGGGTGTTGATCAGAGAGTTCTTGATGAGATAGTCACCGATTATGTTTCGGCAGGTGATTATATACTTACAGGGGGAGAACTTCCGGCTCTTACCATGATAGATGCCGTATCAAGGCTTCTTCCCGGCGTGCTTGGAAATGATTCATCTCCCGACATAGAGACATTTTACAGGGATCTTCTTGAATATCCCCAGTATTCACGTCCCGAAATTTGGAGAGGAAAAAATGTGCCTTCCGTTCTCCTTAGCGGAAGCCATGCGAATATAGAAAAACACAGGCTTGCTGAATCCATTGTAAGAACCCGTGACAGCAGACCCGATCTTTATGAAAAATATGAAAGAAAGACCGGCCTGATAGATAAGATGAAAAGGGCACGTATCCAAAACATCCCTGCGTCACAGGCACTTCTTTTTTCTGACAGTGAGATACTTTTTGAAAGTGATGAACTGTATCTTGTTAAGGATTACGATAACAGATCTGTTTTTGCAGGATGCTTTGAAAAGAAAGGTATTTCCAATTCCGTAAAAGATACCGGGGAATTTACAGATCTGCTTTCCCTCTGTAAAAGCGAAGGATATGAGGTTTATCTTCTTAATCTTCCCGAAACTTTTGCAGGGGAAGACTTGGAAAACCTTGTGATGATAACTTTCACTGAAAGAAATCCTTTATCTTCCGCAAGAGTACGGGATCATGGAAAAACAGGACAGTATCTGCGTGAAAAAATATCAGGATGTCTTTCCGCAGGGCGTACTTATTATGAATTTATTCCTTTTTCCGATGATCTTATGCTGTCTACTGCCGTAAGCATCGGATTATATTCATCACCTGTGATCAAACTGAAAAAATAATATGATATCTGTGGGGGCCGTTTCATGATAATTAATGAGTTATTTGGATATACCAGTGCCGATAATCCTGTATTGATGAGTCTTATCAATGCTTTTATATTGTGTGCCGCACTGCCTCTCATCGGAATGGTTATAAATTTTATAACGGATAATATATTTGGCTCATTATTAAACCGTCTTTTCAGAAGTTCCAATGCCTATTATTTTTTTCATAACTATATAACAGCTCCCGGGGTCATAATACATGAACTGTCGCATCTGCTCCTTGCACTTGTGACATTTTGTAAGGTCACTAAAGTTGAACTTTTCAGACCAAGAGGAAACCGCCTCGGCGGAGTTGAATACATGCCCAGAGGATCTGCCATATGGAACTGCGTTCAGATGACTCTTGTATCCTGTGCGCCTGTTATAAGCGGAATGTTTATTTCATCTTTTCTGATAACATGGTTTATGGCAGGAGTGATACCGGGGTTCCTGATTCCCTTTGCCCTTTATCTTCTTATCTGTGTGATACTTCACATGAATATGTCAGGACAGGACATTAAGGTATATATAAAGGGAGTATGGATATTTTTCATTTTATTTTTTGTATATTTCCTTGTACTTGGAAAAAAATAAGCTAAAAATGGGATTTTTTCTTGCTTTTTGGCTTGTGTTATGGTAAATTACCAATGTTGCGTTAAAAACAGACGGTCCGCTGTCACCGTTTTTCGGTATTATGAACGTCCATAGGAGCTGTCCGGAGTTATCCGAGACAGAGCTAAATAGAAGGAGAGAATTATGTCAGACATTATTAAGGAAATTGAAAACGAACAGCTTAAGAGCGAAGTTCCTGAGTTCAACGTAGGTGATACCGTTAAGGTTCACAACCGTATCGTAGAGGGCGAGAAGTCCAGAATTCAGATCTTCGAGGGAACTGTTATTAAGAGACAGAACGGTTCTAACCGCGAGACTTTCACCGTACGTAAGATTTCTAACGGTGTTGGTGTTGAGAAGACCTGGCCCCTTCATTCTCCCAATGTAGAGAAGATCGAAGTTGTAAGAAGAGGTAAGGTACGCAGAGCAAGACTTAACTACTTAAGAGACAGAGTAGGTAAGGCTGCAAAGGTTAAGGAAGCTATTCAGTAATGATTCATAAGGCGGCACCTGATGGGTGCCGCTTTTTTTGTTTTATGTTTGAAAGTGGTATAATTACACCGTGAATCAGGACGGATATTATTTTTTTAAAAAAAGAAAACGTTTCTCGGAAGATTTTGCAAGAGAGGTATTCAGATGGGTCCTTGGGATCCTTATCAGTATCTTTCTTGCTTTTATAGGTGTTTTTTTCTTTGGTGTCAGCATTAGGGCTTCAGGGGACTCTATGGCTCCCGGCATAGTTGATCAGGAAAGAGTTCTTATCAACAGGATAGTGTATAAATTTGTACTTCCTAAACCCGGGGATGTAGTTGTCTTTCTTCCTAATGGCAATGAGAACGTTGAATACCATATAAAACGTGTGGTTGCCCGTCCCGGAGATAAAGTCCGGATTGAAGACGGTATACTTTATGTTAATGATATTGTCTCCGAGTATGTGGGGTCAAAACTTACCGATCCGGGTATTGCATCTGAGGAGATAACCATTGAGCAGGGTACATATTTTGTTTTAAGTGACGATCCTTTGTATATGGATGATTCCAGGAATGCGAATATCGGACCTGTACACAGCAAAGATATCCTTGGTAAGGTATGGTTTGCCTTTTCTTACGGGGATACGAAAAGGCATCGGGTAAAATAATGGCAGGTAATGACTACGGCTGGTATCCCGGCCATATGGCAAAATCCATAAGAGCTATCAGGGAAGAGCTTAAACTGGTTGATCTTTGTATCGAAGTACTTGATGCAAGGGTTCCTCTTTCAAGCAGAAATCCTGATATAGACGAGCTTGCAAACGGCAAGTTCAGACTTATTGTGCTCAATAAATCGGATCTTGCGGACGAGAAAAAAACTCTTCACTGGGTAGAGTACTTTAAGAATATGGGAGTTGAAACTCTTTCGGTTTGTTCACGTGACAGGAAAACATCCGATGATGTAAAAAAGGCAGCTTTAAAGGTATGTGCAGAGAAAATCGAGCGTGACAGAAAAAGAGGTATTGTGGGAAGGCCCTTAAGAGCAATGGTATGCGGTATTCCCAATGTGGGAAAATCAACTCTCATCAATACAATTACAAAAAAAGCACCCACAAAGACAGGAAATAAGCCCGGTGTAACCAGGAGCAATCAGTGGGTTAAGACATCTGCCGGACTTGATCTTTTGGATACTCCCGGTTTGCTTTGGCCCAAATACGAGGATAAATCAGTCGGTTTCAGACTGGCTGTTATCGGTTCTGTCAATGACCAGGTTATCAATACAACACAGCTTGCTTTTGAAACTGTGGATCTTTTAAGAGAGATCTATCCGGGACTTCTTTCTTCAAAATACGAATGTGATGAATCTGCTAAACCGGAAGATATCATAAAATCCGTTGGTTCAAAAAACGGAATCCTTTCCAAAGGAGGAGATGTGGATATTGACAGATCCTCTGATCAGCTGCTTTTGGATCTCAGAAGCGGCAGGCTTGGGCGGATATCCCTGGAGGATGCAATATAAATGAGTAAGAAATCAAGAAGAAACCAAGTACTTAAAAGTGCATTCGGTGCGGCATTGTATTTTCTTTTTATATTTGCCGTTGCTGCTTTTGTGCTTAAATTTGTGGGTCAGAGATCCGTAGTTGACGGCTCATCCATGTGCGACACTTTGTATGACGGAGAAAGCCTCTGGGTCAATAAGTTCTGCTATATAACAGGAGATCCCAAAAGGTTTGATATAGTTATCTTTCCCTATGCACATGAAAAAGACACTTATTTTATCAAAAGGGTCATCGGACTTCCCGGTGAGACTGTTCATATTGATGAAGACGGTAATATCTATATAAACGGAGAACTGCTTGAGGAAGATTACGGAAGGGAAGTAATCCTTCCGGAAAACAGGGGACTTGCCGAGTATGATGTAGTGGTGGGCGAGAAAGAATATTTTGTTATGGGAGATAACAGGAACAACTCCATGGATTCAAGATATCCCAATGTGGGCAATATTAAAAAAGATGTGATCATGGGAAAGGCAGTGTTCAGGCTTTATCCCTTCAGTAAATTCGGAAGGGTTGAATGATATGGAAAGTGTTTCCGATATTAAAAAATTAATTGATTCCACTCCGGATGACCGGCTTCCTTCCGTTATTGAAAACTATTCAAATGATGAAAGAGGCGGAGTCATTAAGCTTGTTGAAAAAGCAAAGTCCAGATACAGTAAGCTCCTGGCTGAAAAGGAAAGAATTTACAATCTGTCCGAATTTGAGCGAAAGTATTCAGATCATAATTTTATCTGCGGTATAGATGAAGTCGGACGAGGTCCTTTTGCAGGTCCTGTTGTTGCGGGAGCTGTTATCTTACCTAAAAATTGTGACATTCTTTATATTAATGATTCCAAGAAATTGTCCGAAAAAGTAAGAGAGAGACTTTATGACGAGATCATGGAAAAAGCCGTTAGTGTTGCCATCGGTATTGTTTCACCCGAAAGGATAGATGAGATAAATATTTTGCAGGCAACTTATGAGGCTATGAGACAGGCTGTTTCAAAACTTGATCCTTCCCCGGATCTTCTTCTTAATGATGCCGTTACCATTCCCGGAGTTGATATTATGCAGGTGCCCATTATAAAGGGAGATGCCAAGAGCATATCCATCGGAGCCGCAAGCATAGTAGCAAAAGTCACAAGGGACCGTATGATGGTGGATTATGATAAAGAGTATCCGGGATACGGTTTTGCACAAAACGCAGGGTATGGAACCAAGGAGCACAGAAATGCCCTGAAAAGACTAGGCCCCTGTCCCATACACAGACGTTCCTTTATCCATGATTATGTTTGATGTTTTTTAAGGACGAAATATGCCCGGAATATCCGATATTTTTCTAAACGGAATAAAGAGTATTTCTGATCAGCCCATAGATAAACAGGGTTCTGACGGCAGCGCCAAGCTGGCTTCCATGAAAAACGGAGATACTTTCCAGGCTAAGGTTGTCCAGTCTTCCGGTTCTGATGTCATGCTGAGGCTTCCCACCGGGGAGACCGTTAATGCAAGATTATCTTCCAATATGACCCTTTCCGAGGGCCAGACCGTTTCATTTGAAGTTAAAAACTCCGGTTCCAATGTGACCATTTCTCCTTTGCTTACAAATACTTCCGCAGATGTCAGTGTGCTTAAAGCACTTGATTATGCTCAGATTCCTGTCAATGAACAGACTTCTTCAATGACGCTTGAGATGATGAAAGCCGGTCTGCCCATAGACAGGTCTTCACTTCTTTCCATGTATGAAAATGTCAGAAATTATCCCGAGTCTGATATCACTAATATTGTGGATCTGTCCAAACTGGGTATTGAGGTTAACGAATCCAATCTTCAGAACATCGAAAGCTATAAAAATCTGTCGTACCAGATCGATCAGGGAATGCAGACTCTCAGTGAGCTTACTGACAAGGCACTGCTTGATATGGTTAAGGGCGGTGATGGGGAAGGCTCCTTTGAACTGATGAATTCACTTACCCGTATGGCAGCTGATTATGCATCATCTGATAACGCTTTTGCTTCATCACCTATAAATGCAGATATGAATGAAGTGATCGGATCACTTTCATCTTCACTTACCGAAAAAGCCGATGGCGTTCCTGTACAGGATATTGCTAATGCAGGTCAGGCTGCGGAACAGATTCAGCAGGAAAGTCCGGGTACTGCTCAGGTAAGCGATCCTGCCGCCAAAGCACTTGAACTTCTAAAAGCAATGCAAAACACATCTCCGGTAGATGACAAAACCGCTTCTTCGGTATATGATTCCGGACAGGGTACAGCCAAAAATGAAGCCGTTGTTTTAAGTGGAAGCAGATCATCTGATATTCCCGTAAAAGATCTCCCAGTCAGCAGTCAGAATGCGTCAAATATATCGAATACTGTATCAAATGTACCGGAATCTTTGATCCGTGAATCAGTAAATATAAAAGAAGATGTAAGTGAAACCATA
>ONTX01000512.1 GCA_900320825.1 uncultured Lachnospiraceae bacterium
CATTGTTCTCCAGTTTTACAATACTTAGATTGAATCATCACTCCGTCAACTAAACGATCTGGTCCATTTTTAGCATTATCATCACCAAGCATTTTGACATCGTGTAGTTTTAACTTATCATAAAGAGAATTCGCTCTTTCAGCCGCAAATCCATGTCCTTGTCTAGCATGGAACCGTTCCTCATCAAATGCCCTGTTGACTTGCTTATAAGTCCCGATTGAAATACCTCCCGCTAAAGAGCCTTCACTCTTTCTTTCATAAAAAGATACATCCGGACTGTTGTTGAGTTGCGAATCATTTACCATCTTGATCATATCAACAAAAAAATCTTTCAATGGTTCTTTATTAAGAGATATGTCCCTCCATTCAATTGTTGTACCATCATTCATATGAAAAACGATCGAATCTCTGCTATTTTTTTTCATGCCTATAGTTGTTTCCACCGATAAAATATCGTCATACCATAGTTTTTTCGGTTTATCCAATACTTGAAGATAATAAACCTTCGTATCTGTAAAAATATAACCTGATTTTCCATTTCCAGAAATAGTAGTATCGTATAAGCCAATTATTGTATTACGATCTAGTCCTTTGGCATACTTTTTTATAGCATTATCTATTTTCTTTGATGGAATACTCCCTATTACATGAAAGTCATAAACTGTTTTGATTTTTTCCGCATATTTATACATCAATTCAATTTTCTGTTGATGCTGATCCATATCGCAGTCCCTCTTATTTTATAAACTTCGCACATCTTTCATAAACAACTTTCATGTCCTTTATTATGGAAAGCGCTTCATTAACGTTGTATTCATCAATTTCAAATAATTCTGCTAAACTATTTATTAGTTTGCCTTCCGCTTCATGATACACATCATCTGCCATAACAGTGGCTACAAGTTCAAGAAAAACAATTCTACACTCTTCACGAGTAAGCGATTTTTGCAGATTTCTAAGAACTTCATCTTGGGGCAAATCGACCTCGTAATTATTATTGTCAATATGCATTTCCATACAATGCGCATCAATTATCTTCTTTTCTGCATCCGAGAATTCACCATCTATTTGTGACAGATAGATCTCTAAATTCAAAAACAAATGTTTTTTCTCATTATTAAGCATCGATAAATACATTGCAAAACCACCTTTCCATCATCATCAACGGAACCATCCAAATATAAAATCCATAGGATTCTTACTCTCATAAACCTGCATTACCGGATTCTCTCTTAATGCTTTAATCGCCTCGATAAGCTCATTCATGTCCAAATCCTTGTTCTCGTAGGATTGATGAAGCATTAAACCGCTATTCTCCGCAAGAACCTGGATATCATCATACGGAACCGGTTCCTTATATTTTCCTTTCACGATCTGCACCAGTCCGTCCGTAGTAAAGAGCAGATCATTGTCGGAATCACCCTTGTCATCCAGTATCGCTACCGTTTTCCTCTGAAGCTTATGTCTGTCGATTCCGTTGATGTTCTGTGTAAAGTACTTCTCAAATTCCTGCTGATTTCTCATAAGGAAGAACAGTTTCGCATTTTCATTCGTAAGCTTCGCCCTGTAGGAAACAAGGATTCTGGAGATCTCATCATAACGATCATCCGTAGATGCTGTGGTAACACCGTCATCGATCAGCTCAAATCCCAGATACTGTTTCTGAAGATCCGGGACATCAACCAGATCGTCCGAAGTATCAAACAGCACTTCAGGCGTATCAAATCCCTGCTCTATACAGAATTCACGCAGGTTTGTCTCCCCTTCGTTCATATCGACAATATCCTTTTTCAGGGATATATAGTCGATGGAATACTTTACAAGCTTCTCAAAAAATGCACCTGCATAGGTATCGAAGGACACTTCCAGCATCTTGTTATAGGTTTCCAGTTCAACATCTTCTTCCTCGATCAACCTGCGGAATTCAAGCAGATCCTGTCGTTGACCTATAACGGCATCACAGAGAAGCTTAAGAAGTTCGCTTTCATGTCCCAGTACACAATTCAAACGATACGCACCATTCAGCATATCATTTAAAACCGTCAAATAATTGTATGGATAATTACAATCCTGCAGTTCCTCCGTATATGCACGCAATGATTTACTGTTACGAAGTTCATTGCTGTTTTCCTTCCGGGCGGCATAGGAATTGGTCGATCCGTCGAAATAGTTATCCGAATACTTCTTCCCTTCCGGAACCGGAATACATTTGTTGAACAGAATCTCGTATTTATTCTTGAACTTCTCAATGACGATGGAGAATTTCTGTGTCAGGATCTCCTTCTGATTTGCAAGGAACGTGTTCTGAATATCAACCAGCGCCTCGTGATTTCCGTTTCCCAACAGCTTTTGATCGGGGAACGGATACAGATATCTGTCATCCATTCTCTTTTCAAGATACTGATAACCGGCAGCTGAAGAAGCATCTCCGTCTATATAGGCAGCAACATAGTACTTACTCAGAAGCTGGGCATTAACCACTGCGTTATAGCCTTCGTTAACAAGACGTCGGAGCAACCCTGCCGCTTTCTTATGTTCTCCGATCTTCAGATAGGAAAATGCAGTAAGCTGAAGCACATCA
>ONTX01000364.1 GCA_900320825.1 uncultured Lachnospiraceae bacterium
CAAATCAATACTTAACGGAACCAATCGTCAGCCCCTTAATAAAATACTTCTGAAAAAAGGGATATGCAATCATAACAGGCAAAATGACAACCACAACGGTCGCCATTGTCGCAGAGTACTGCGGAACCCTTCCCTGCATTGCTGCAAGCGCAGCAGAAGGGATATTTCTGTTCGATAAAAGTGTTTCTATACTCCTTTGTATATTGATAAGAAGAAGCTGCAAAGGCTTCTTGTTATCACTATCCATAAACAGAAGAGCGTTCTGCCAGTCATTCCAGTACATGGTCGCCATCATAAATCCGACGGATGCCAACGCAGGCTTCATAAGCGGAAATACAATTCTGAAAAAAGTGGTATACTCTCCGGCACCGTCAATTCTGGCAGAGTCCATTAACTCCCCCGGCACGCTGCTTGTGATATAGGTCCTTAGGATAATGACATAAATGGTCTGCACACTTTGCGGCAATATCAATAACAGAATATTATCCTTCATATGGTAAAGGGATGTGAATATGATATACATTGACAATTGACCGCCGCTAAAGAGCATAGGAATCATGAGAAATACCGTCAGGAACTTCCTTAACGGAAAATCCTTCCTGCTCAGGACATATCCATACATGCTCATAACAAGTATTCCGAATACGGTTCCTGTTACCGTGACAAATATAGTCACTCCATATGATACGAAAAGCTTCTTCCCATATTTTAAAACTGCACGAAACCCATCCAGCGACAGTGCGGAAGGCAGCAGCCTGTATCCCTCACTCGCAAGGACACTCTCATCGGTAAATGCAGTTGTAAAGACAAACAGGACAGGGATTGCTGTGGTGATTGCAAGCATCAGCAATATCAAAAAAAGAACTATCTCCCCGGTTGTTATCTTTCTTTTCTTTCGCATCGATTCTGTCACCGCCTAAAACAATGAATCATCAGGATTGATCCGGCGAACCGCCATGTTGGCAAGAAGGATCAGCATAGTTCCGACAACCGATTGGAAAAATGATGCTGCCGCCGTAAATCCGAAATCAGCGTTATGGAAAACGGCATTTAATATATACGAATCCAGAACCTGTGTGGTGTCATATAGCGATCCGCTGTTCCTTGTTACCTGATAAAACAGCCCTGTATCCGAGTGCAGGACTCCTCCGACAGATAAGAGGAGCATTATGGTGACCATAGGCTTCAGTAATGGAAGGGTGATGTGCCATATCTGCTGCCACTTTCCCGCCCCATCCATCTGGGCCGCTTCATACAGTCCGGGATCGATCCCCGCAAGGACTGACATGAAAAGCACCGCCCCATAACCGGTACCGCTCCACAGTTTTACGATAGTCAGGATCACCGGCCAGTACTTTGCCTCAAGGTACCACCTGACAGATACGCCAAACAGATGATTGATCATCCCCATGTCCGTACTTAAGAACGCATAAACAATGAACTGGACAGCTGTAAATGATATAAATACCGGGATCACAAATATGCTCTGCATCACTTTCCCGATCCTTTTAAAGACCAGCTGATCCATCGCAATCGCCAGACTGATCTCAAGGATCATTCCCGTGACGGTAAATATCACGTAATACATAAGCGTATTACGTGTAATGGTAAAGAATGTGGATCTGGATGCAATCAGAAACCTGAAATTTTCAATTCCGCTCCACGGACTGCTCCATATCCCCAGCCTGTAATCAAAATTTTTAAAGGCCAGTACCAAACCTCCCATCACCATATAATCAAAAAAGAAAAGGATAAGAACTCCGGGAAGTGCCATTAAGATGAGTGCCCGGAATCTCCGGGGTATCTTCATAAAGCTCAACCTGTAACCCCCCTTATAACTATTTTATCACGATAGTCAGAACATTCAGTCCGAAGGTATTCTGATACGAGAATTCATCTGCTATTTTTGATATCATGCGTATCCCGATGTTTTTGGAAGGATCATCGGGATTAAATATCTGATTCATTTCCACAGGATTAAACGCTCTGCAATCGTCCTTGATTCTGAGTAATACGCCGTTCTTCGTTGAGACGACCCTTACATCCATATCATGCTTTTTACGATCGGCACCGAACCCGTAGCTAACAATATTGCCGGCCATCTCCTCCAGGGCGAGCGCAGAGAAAAAGGCTGTCCTGTGGGAATATCCACGCTCTTCCACAAAGCTCTGTATTCTCGAAGAAGACCCTATGACATCTTCCATGCCGGTTATATCAATACACAACCGGTCATCCTCCCTTACCCCAAAGTCGTCTCTAAGTAACAGCCACTCATCGGTATTCCTTGGAATACGTTTCCAATAAATGATGGCATAGATAGGATAAACCAGTGCGGTAATCACACCCCCGATTGGGTCCGCCCACCATACACCGAGGATGCCGATCACCGGAGCCAGGACAACCGCCGGGATAATCGTCGCAAAGTAACCATCCACCACAGATGAGACATGAGCCGCAATGTTGTTTTTGGTTGCCTGCAGATAATTGGACTGTATCTGAATCACAAGTATCAAGGGAAGGGCCAGCGCATAGATCACATACAGCTGCCTGGTAAGAACGTATGCGTCAGAG
This sequence comes from uncultured Lachnospiraceae bacterium, assembly GCA_900320825.1. GTDB lineage: Bacteria > Bacillota > Clostridia > Lachnospirales > Lachnospiraceae > AC2028. Next base: position 2,572 of record ONTX01000364.1, read on the forward strand.
GTTTTGTCCGGGAAGAAGATAAGTGCCATGGTTTGGGAAAACAGCATCATGAGGATCATGATTGCGAACGTGAGGGCCATGATTTTCGTAAGTACCAGCTTCATCAGATATTTGATGGAATCCCTGTCCTCCTCACCGATATAGACACTGGAGAGTGTTTTAACAACCGCACCGCACCCCACTTGTGCTGCGATGAAAAATCCCCCAAGCATTTCCAGGGAAGCCCTTGCGGAAAGAGCCTGCGCTCCCCCGTATTTCAGTATGATCCTGTTCATCGTGAGGCTGTTTACGGCCAAATACAACTGCTCCAAAGCGGAGGGGCTTCCTATCTTGATCAGGTCAATGGTCTTTTCCCAGGGAATACTTCCGAGACTGAATTTTAACTGTGCTTTATCTGAAAAATAGTAGGATACCAGTATCAGGAAGAATATCCAATTACAGGCACTGGTCGCATATGCAAGTCCAATGATCCCCAGATCAAGTACTTTAACAAAGAAAAGATTGAGGGCTATGTTGCAGAAGATCGTGACAACAACACTGACATAACTTCTCCTGCTCTGATTTTCAACCTGAAGGAAATACGAGAGTTGCTCTGATAAAAACATGGGTATGAATCCGAGACAGTAGCCCCTTGCATACTGTGCAACACTTTCTTTTAAGGAATCATCAGCACCGCAGAATGTGGCAATCGGCCCGGGAAAGCAGACGCATATCAGCGTGGTTATCACACCCAACATAAGGGAAAGAACGATGCATAGGGAAAAGATGCCGCCGGCCTTTTGAATGTCCCCGCATCCGATATGATTTCCGCTGATGACTGATCCGCCGCTAAGGATTATCGAACTGATCGCCCCTATGATCGTTATCACCGCATAAAACAGGCCGATAGCACCGACCGTTCTCTCATCAATGTAATGCCCGGCTATGGTTCCGTCTATGATGGAATTGATGGAGCCCATACCGAAGAGCACGATCTGTACCGGCAACAGTTTAAAAAATAGCCTTTTGAGTACTTTGTTATTTTGAAGCTTTCCATGCATCATATTGTTTTACTACTTCGGCAAAAACCTTTTGGTATCCGGCAGCATCAAGCTCTGAACGGAATTTTTCCAGTCTGGCATCCACTTCAGCGGCGGGACATCCCCCCTGCTCAAGTACA
>ONTX01000380.1 GCA_900320825.1 uncultured Lachnospiraceae bacterium
AAAAATAAGCCCGGTATTGCAGCCGAGACGATTAGACCGGCGATGGCGAGTTTACTGGTTTTTCTTTCATTATTGCTCATCCTATTATCCCCCTAACTCTGCTTCATCAGTTTCATTGAACATCGTTCTGACAAACTCATCTATCTTCTTTACCGCAGTATCAACATCATAATAGAAAAAAGCAGCCTTGTACTCAAAAAGAAGATCCTGAGCGGTATCGTTACCGGTTATACTTGTACTCCATGTTCCCATATTTATTCGTCCTGTATTCTTTACTGATACTTCACCAAGTTAGATGCTTTATTGATAAGTATACAAATTTACTTGGTCACATATAATCCTTCACAGCCCATCCAGTCTTATGATTTCAAACATGTATGATTCACCATATTTATAGTTAATTAGTATCGCTTTGCCTTTTTCATTGAATTTGCTAAAGGTATAACGATCAACCATAACAGGGATCTTTCTATTTGCCTCATCCTCAAATTCCAATAAGTAGACAAGCAAGAAAAAAAGATATCTATATGAAGATCCGCTGATCTTTGTCTCTTTATTTGCATAATAAACATTTCCTTCTTTTATTGTGTACTTACCCATAACAAACAAAATGAGCATAAACAATTCTTTCCAATACGTCAGAATGCTCATCGCCATAATCAAGATATAACCGACTACACCCATCTTATCGGCAAAACACATGAAAAGAGGAACCAACGGAACAAAATTAAAAGCTAACCATAAAAACTGATTCAGACATCTTCTTTCTAATTCATCATCAAATGTATATCGTTCCCCAAAAATAAGAGCGCTTCTGTAAAAATAAAAATAGATAATTACCGGCAAAGACACAAAAATCGACAATAATACTATAGCGATCAAATCTATTTCCAAATTTCTAATCCAAACAGCCAAACCCACAAAGCATGACATAAATATCGAAGACAGCATTACTCTTACTGCTTTTTTGAACATAGCCTTTCTCAACTGCTTTAACTCATTCCTTTCCGGAATCCTCCATGTCACGGATGAATCTTTGTCAGTTTTCGGGGAATTATTAATCTTTGAATCACGATATGCCACGTAAGTTTCTGAGGCTACATTTTCGGTATACTCATAAAACGTCATTTCTTCATAATGAACTTCGTCTGAATAAGCCATCGGATTACTATCCGGGTTATCTGGTGAATTGAACGATTTTCTCAATGAAAGGTAAGCATCATATCGGGATTTTTTAATTGGATCAATTAAGACCTCATATGCCTCGTTAATCTCCTGTGTCTTAAGAGCAGCCTTCTCATCATCAGGATGCAGATCCGGATGCCATATTTTTATGAGCTTACGGTACGCCTGCCTTATGTCTTCAGCAGAGGCATCTTCAGTTATCTCAAGAATGTCGTAATATGTAATCTTCTTTTCCATGATTAAATATCATCTATTACGTCTGATTACGTTCCTTATAAAACTGAATGCACCAACTCCGCAAAGAAGTAATCCGATACCAAGATCCTTAAAGTACGCTGCCGCAATCGGAGGCTCTGATAAGAACGTATACGCTATACGGACAGCCTGAGCATATGTGATCGTATAGTTGATCTCCCCGTCAGCGTACCACTCCTGAAAAGCATGATAGCAATCAAGGGAAAGGCATAAATACCATGCTGTAACGATGGATATTATGGCGGCAATAACAGAAATAACCAGACCTTTTTTACTCTCACCGCGCGCAAAGAGCATATAACCAATATTTGCACAAACAACCGCTACAACACCACTTAATGATGAGAAAAAATTGACTTGATAAAGAATAAACCAGAGAAGTCCGCCAACAAGAGAGAATAACATTGCACCCACTATCCCGGCAATAACATTCTCTTTGTGTTCAACAACTTCATGTTCTTCCAGGATCTTAGCATCATCATAGTGTCCGTTGCCGGCACCTGAAGTTACACTATTGCCGAAAACCATGCCATTTCCCTGATCGATCGTCTCATTCGCAAAAGAATAGTTGTCCGGATTCTCAAGGGTTTTCTCTGCTTCATCTCTTGGGAAAACGCAATGGCAAAAGACGCACTCACAATTCTCTTTGCTGTCATCTATAGTGATAAGTGAACCACAGTTCTTACACATACCATGATATGAAGCCATCCTAACCCTCCATATATCCCTGTTCTTTTTACAGTTCGTTTAGCTCGTCTTTGAAGTGTATAAAAATCTAATTTACGTCCTTCTGCGAGCCACTTTGCTGATCACCAGATTGAACGTTGCAACAACAAAAACAAATATTGCATTTACAAGAATAAGCACAAGCAATTTGGATCTCAGAAAATCATAACGTCTGATCTCAACATTTATGCAGCAACTTGCGTAACGCGGCATTGTATCCTGACTGAACGGATCTTCCAAAGCCTGCCCTTGTCTTGCAGTTATATCTGTAATTTTAAGTCTGTCCCTGGGTATTATCTCGGCATAATAATAATGCTGCTTTTCAGAGAAATGAAAAAAGTCTTCCATATCTGCATCATTGACCTCAAACAGCAACCTGCAGTTTTCACCATATTGTTCAACAAGCCATCCTTTTCTGATACTGTTCAGATTTATCTCATGCATTTCTTCCGGATATCCGTGAATCATCATGTCAATTGCCGGAAACACATTGACCGATATATCCTGTTCATCAGGTACTGATAAAACTTTGGCTGGTGCAAAAGATTGACTGTTTATTCCGGGATGACCGCTCGTATACACTAATCTGATAAAATTCCAAACCAGTAAAGAAATTACCAGAAAGACAATACATATTACGATTGATATCTTTTTCCTCCGTTTCATTTCTTATTCCTTCATCCATCTGTTTCCGGATAATATAATAAAAGCGCATCATAACCGGTGTAGGTGTACTGTTCTGACTTAAAAAGCTGCGGGCATAAATACTAAAAATTCTTTATTGTTTTATATCACAAAAACACTAATAAAAACAGAACGTTGTCTGCAATAGGCACGTATAGTTGAAATTAGGCAAATATGGCATCTTCCAAAGGAATTATGATAACGGCAACAAATTCGTTTTCCTGTCTTTCAAAGAAACATGTTCCGTTATTTCGATTAACAGCATCTTTTACATTATCAATACCATAACCATGTGAAACTATATCTTTCTTGCGGCTTTTCATATCGGGTTCCTGATCGCTTATTGCGAAAGTGTTTCGGCAGGAAAAAATAAACTGTCTGTCCTCAATTATGGCTTTAACAGAAATCTGTCTTTTCCCTTCCGGACACTTTTCTGCAGCTTCAATAGCATTGTTTAGAATATTGGAGAGAATAACGATACAGTCGCGATCTTCTATCTTTAAGTGCGACAAGTCGTTTATTACAAATCTGAATGTAATATCTTTTTCCCTTGCTTCTGCAAACTTGGTATTCAATATAGTATTTATCAGTCTGTTTCCGGTTTCAAAGACATTCGTATTGTTGATAAGTTCCGTCTTCTGAGCATCAAGGATCTCTTTCATCTTATCGTATTGCTTATCTGCAATAAGACCTTGCAATGCAGAAATAGTATTCTTGAACTCGTGTTCACGTTTCCCGAGGATATCTCTTTCTCTGGTTATCTGATCATACAGCTGAACGATTCCCTGTGCGTGCGCAATTTCCATTTCATTTTTTTGGGCCTCGAGAACTCTTTTCGATTCCTGTTTTATAAACCAGAATATAAAGAGATTGATCAACAATAAAGATACTGCTATATATGTAAATACATTCGTCTGAAACAGGCTGGTAGGACCATCAAAACAGTAAACCAATAGAACGACCAAGCTAAGTGAATATACCGGAAAAACGGTATAGATCAACCATAGTTTTGATGCTATCTCAGCCGTCTTAACCTTTCTGAATAACGTGCGTATCAAAAACACAACGAACGCCTGAACAAGCTGGCTAACAACACCCATGTATACTATAGAAATGTTGCTGTCAGATATTTCCGATATCTGCAGTTCCGGATCTATATATTTGTTCAAGGCTACTACACACACTTCGCAGCCAAACGACAATACATAAAACATAAAAGCAACCGCAATTATCTTTAGCATTTTATTCCCTTTATATATCAGCATCAGAAAGAGCGTCTGGATCAGGAATACGATCGCCAGCTTAACGATAAGCGAATCTTTAAATGTATTGCTTATTACGATAATCGAAAACACCCAGACAACGCCGATAACACCGAGTTTAACGTTTGAGCATTCCTCCCGCTTCAGAAAGACTGAGCAGAATAATAGAGCTAAAGCGAACCATACTATAGTGTTGATAATGTCATATACCATCAGATCGCCCCTTTGATAAGACAGAACTTGCGGTTTACTTCGTCATATCTGTTTCTGGCAATCGGAAGCTCTATAGTTTCTTTATCATTCTTTCTGATGATTATCATATTCCGTTTTATCTGTATAGCATTTTTCATGTTGACAATATAACGTTGATGAACCCTGACAAAATATTCGGGGAGTTCTGATTGAGCTTCATCCAGGCTGCATCGTTTTGTGTAATTGGCGGAATCTTCGTTTTTCACAAAATACTCTATGTAATGCTTGTCACTTCCGATGTAAATGATATTATCCATCCTGACCTTAACCAAACTGTCACTTAATTCCAGCATCTTCTCATCTTGAGAACTGTTTTTAAGAACATAGGATATGCACTCCATCAATTCCGCATTAAATGTTTTCTCCTGTTTGACCAGATATCTTACAGCGTTGTATTTATAACCTTCCCTTGTGAAATCATAATAGTTTGTCGCAAAAGCAATTTTGGCTCCGGGAAACAACTCATATATCTTTCGCGCAGTATCAAAACCGGTCAGACCTTTCATATCACAGTCAAGTAAGAACAGATCATAGTTCTTGATCTTATCACCTGTCTTGACCAATTCGTTACCGGACAGATATATATCACACACAGACTCTACAGCATGTTCTGTCATAAAGTGATCTATGATCTCTTTCTCATATTCCAGAAATGACAGATTGTCATCGCACAATGCTATTCTGAACATGTATATATCGTCTCCTCTACGCATATACATTCTTTATAACACGATTTCAAAATCTATAACAGATTGAGACATATAGACTGGCAAGTAAGGTTATTATTTGGCAAATTTAGTTAGTTCCCGACATTGTTGCTATCCTATGATCAACGGATCCATCTTGCTTTTGAAATCTTTATAGTCATTGAAATATACACCACAGTAACTAACACAAAAGTCTGTACAAACTGAAAGTCAGTCCAGAATAACATGTATTAATTATATTATTGCTATTTTGCATTAATGGGACAAATACGCCGGAATAATACAAGACAAATTGCGAACAATCATAAATGATAATTTTCTCACATTTACAGTTCTATTAATCGTACTTTTATCCGCCTGTTCCATTTATGGGACACCTTGAAAAATAAGGCTTGCAAACCGTTTTCCACCCTCATATAATCTAACCGTACATAATCGAACAT
>ONTX01000096.1 GCA_900320825.1 uncultured Lachnospiraceae bacterium
CATTTACTAATAGGTCGAAGGCTTATCCTGTTGTTGCCAATAGATGGATGATTTGATTAGTTCGGATTCGGTTTTGAAGGAACAGATAATATAGTAAGGCCCAGTGGCTCAGTTGGTTAGAGCGCCGCCCTGTCACGGCGGAGGTCATCGGTTCAAGTCCGTTCTGGGTCGTTTTGCCGTATCGTTCGGTTTAGCAGTATGCCGATGTGGCTCAATTCCTGACAAATGATGAGCGAAGCGAGTCATTTGTAGGCAGAGCAGCTGATTACAAATCAGTTGCGGGTTGAATTTCGCCGATGTGGCTCAATTGGCAGAGCAGCTGATTTGTAATCAGCAGGTTATCGGTTCGATTCCGATCGTCGGCTTTTGATCTTTAAAAATCAATATGGGTGGATTCCCGAGTGGCCAAAGGGGACAGACTGTAAATCTGCTGCAAATTGCTTCGATGGTTCGAATCCATCTCCACCCATTTCCGAAAGGATAAAATCCTTCGGTGATGAAGAAAGTCAGGATTTGATCCGGCTTTCATCTTTTACAAATATCGCGGGGTAGAGCAATCCGGAAGCTCGTCGGGCTCATAACCCGGAGGTTGCAGGTTCAAATCCTGTCCCCGCTACGGAATGACAGGTTTGGCAAAAGCCATCGTCCGAATCACAATCCGGCCGATATGGCAAAAGCCATCGTCCGAATCTTCGATTCGTCCGATGACCGTTTGTCGCTAAAGCGACAAACAACCGTCTGAACAATTAATCTCGCCGGTGCGCTAGCGCCCCGCTCGATCAATTATTCATCCGGTGTTTTGCATAGCTCGTTATTCGCCCAGATAGCTCAGTTGGTAGAGCAGTGGACTGAAAATCCACGTGTCGCTGGTTCGATTCCGGCTCTGGGCACTAAGAGATCTCAGAAGTGAGATCTCTTTTTTTATTCTTTCTTAATCCTTTAAGTAATCTTGTTGAAAAAAATATGAACAAATTGTGAACAACTAACAAATTTGTAGACTTGCACAATAAAAATGCAAAAAACCACTTGCAATGATGTTCAAAATGTAATAAGATTCACTTTGCGTAAACGATTAAGGGGATAGTCTCCGAAGATCGGCGTGGTTTCGCCATTGTGGCGAAGCGAGTTAATTTACCAAGGGAGGTAATGTTATGAAAAAGAAACTTGTAAGTGCACTTCTGCTTACGACAATGTCTCTTAGCCTTCTTGCTGGTTGTGGAGAGAGTGGAGAAGTTGCTCCTGCAGCTCCTGCTGACACAACCCAGACTACTGAGACAACCGCTGCTGACACTGCAGCACAGGTTCTTGAAGAGGGACCTGCAACATCCGATGTTGACATCACTGCTGTACCTGATGTTTCCGGATGGGATGATTCCAAGAAGATCATGGTTTATGAGTGGGATGATGACTTCCAGAAGAAGCTTTCTGTAGTCCTTGATCATTATCCTGAGCTTAAGCCCTATGTTGAGTTCAACGTTCTTGGTATTTCCGGAACTGGTGAAGAGTACAAGACTGCAATCGACACCGCTCTTGAGGCTGGTGATCCTGCAACTTATCCTTCAATCATTCCCGCTGATAACGATGTTGCTAAGTATTGGTCAGAGGATGACAGCAAGACCATGAACCTTTATGATCTTGGTTTCACCACTGAGATCCTTAAGGACACCTACGATTTCGCAATCCAGTATGGTACCTACAACGGAGAGCTTAAGGCTGTTACCTGGCAGGGCTGCCCTGGATCAATCTACTATCGTAGAGACATCGCTAAGGAAGTTCTCGGATCTGACGATCCTGCTGACGTTCAGGCAGCTCTTGCTGACTGGGACAAGTTCTTTGAGACCGCTGACAAGCTTAAGGCTGCTGGATATGCAATCACTGCAGGTTCAGACGAAGTTAAGTATGCTATGTGGGATCAGCAGACCAAGCCCCTTGTAACTGTTGCTGCTGACGGAACTGAGACCCTTACCCTTGATGACACCCTTGTTGACTACTTCGAGACCAACAAGAAGCTCGCTGACGGCGGATACACCCTTGGCGCTTCTATGTGGGACGGAACTTGGGCAGACGGCATGAAGGATTCCGGTAAGGTATTCTGCTACTTCTGCTGTCCTTGGATGACCGGCGTTATGACCGGTAACGGCGCTACCGAAGGAAACTGGGGCGCAGTTGTTGGACCTTGCGGATATCACTGGGGCGGAACTTACGCAATGGTAGGTAAGGATACTCCTAACCCTGAGCTTTGCGCATTCCTTCTTTGGGCTCTTACCAGCGACACCGACGTTCTCGTTGACATCGCTAACAAGTACGGTGACGGACTCAGCAACAAGGCAGCTGATGCAAGACTTGCAGGCGGCGAGCTCGCTGATGACAACGCAGCACTTGTATTCCTTAACGGACAGAACCCTTATGCTACATGGGCAGATGCATCTGCAGCTCTTGACCAGAGCAAGAGAAGCTATGCTGACTCTACCATCAGAGGCTACATCGATTCTGCAGCTAAGTCCTACACTTCAGGCGAGTACAAGACTGTTGATGAGGCTATGCAGTTCGTAAAGGATCAGGTTAAGACCCAGCTCGGTATCGACGCTGAGTAATTTATCTGACACTCAGACAGCACTTTGAATTAAACAAAGCACGCATCAGCGAACTTGTTCGCTGGTGCGTGTTTTATCAAAAAATACAATGGGGGTAATACCTTGAAGAAAAAAAAGACTGTCGAATACGGCAAATACGGATATCTGTTTCTTACTCCTTTCTTCCTGGTCTTCGTAATCTATCAGTTAATTCCTCTTATATATACACTGGGTAATTCATTTCTTTACGAAGGAAAACAGGGACGTCAGGTTGTAACCGCTTGGGGACTTGGCAATTTCACGAATTACATATTCGGAAGTGCCGGTGGCGGTGAATTCTTCAAAGCCCTTGTGATCACAATGGTTCTGTGGCTTCTTAATTTCATCCCCCAGATTGTTTTCTCACTTCTTTTTGCGGCTTGGTTCACGGATCTTAAGTATAAGCTCAAGCCCGCAGGTGCATATAAAGTCATGATGTATATGCCCAACATCATCACGGCAGCTACAATCGCCGTATTGTTCTACTCTCTGTTCAATGCGAACGGATCTTTCATGCTCCTTTTCAAGAAATGGGGCTGGTTCCCTCAGAATTTTGAAATGTTTAACAAAGGATGGGGAACTCTCTTACTTATCGCTTTCATCCAGTTCTGGATGTGGTACGGCAATACCATGATCGTGCTTTGCGCAGGTATTCTTGGTATCAGCCCTTCGCTTTATGAAGCGGCAATGGTTGACGGTGCTAACTCAAGAACCACCTTCTTCAAGATCACACTGCCTCTTCTTAAGCCCATTTTGCAGTTCACTCTGGTAACCTCCGCTATCGGTGGTCTCCAGATGTACGATATCCCTCAGCTCTTAAATGCCGGCGATCCCATCGTCAAGGTAGGGGGAATGGATGTAAAATCAACCACAACGGTCATCATGCTCATCAAGAAGTACGTTTCACCCGGAACTACTCAGAACATGGGACGTGCTGCGGCATACTCCGTTGTGCTCTTTATAGTAACTCTTTGCATAAGCCTTATTTTCTACAGATTAACGGCTTCTGACAGCAGTGAAAGGTAAGGTGGATAATATGCAGGATAAAGAAATCAAAGGCTTTAGCGGCACAAAACTTTTTAGAAATATTGTTTGTATATTCCTTTGCTTTATTTCGATCTTCCCCTTCTATATCCTCATTGTGAACTCAACACTCGCATCACAGGATATCGTCGGCGGAATCAAGCTCTTACCCGGCAATCAGCTTTTTGTAAACTTCAGGAATCTGCTTAGCGGTGGTGCAAAGACCAATAATGTAAATGTGCTTCAGGCAATGCTGAACTCACTTATCATTACAATTCCCGCTACGATCCTTCAGATCTATTTCGGATCTCTTACAGCATATGCTGTTACGGTTTACAACTTCAAGCTTCGTAATTTTGTCTGGGGATTCATTTATGCGATCATGATGATCCCTACACAGATCTCAATCGTAGGTTTCATCAAGGTTACTCAGGTAACACATATCTACGGATCATTCCTTGCAATGATCATTCCCGCTGTTGCGGCTCCCACAACTGTTTACTTCATGAAGCAGTATATGGAGACCGGTCTTTCGGTAGAGATAGTTGAAGCTGCAAGAATCGATGGCTCAAGAGAGTTCAAGACATTTAACAGCATCGTACTTCCTCTTCTTAAGCCCGCAATGGCAACACAGGCGATCTTCGGATTCGTTGCATCATGGAACAACCTCTATACACCTTCCATCATCCTTGCAACACAGCCTACAAAGAAGACAATGCCTATGTACGTTGAAGCCCTTAAGGCTAACGACAAGGAAAGAGACTGGGGTCTTATCTATGCAGGACTTTTCGCAACGGTTCTTCCCCTTCTCGTTATGTACTTCACTCTTTCAAAATACATCGTCGGTGGCGTAGCGCTCGGTGGTGTTAAGGAATAATAATCTTTTGGGGTAAAAGATATATGAGGGGTGTCCGCAGGGCCGGACACCCCATTTTTATGAAGAGAATCAGGGAATAGAAAATGCCGGGAATCGATCACAGAAACAGGGAAAATATAGAAAACAGCAAGTTCTCGCAGTCAGGCCTAAGAAGGGCTCTGGATGCATTTGGGAACATGTTTGCCATTAATGTCCTGTTTGTCATTACATCTCTTCCTGTATTTACAATAGGGGCTTCCCTTACTGCTGCTTATTCAATGTCCATGAGGCTGCAGGATGACAGGGAAGAAACCGTTCTGGCGGGATATATATCCGAATTTAAACGTAATTTTAAGCAGGCAACCCTGACATTTTTTGTGATCCTGATCGGTGCCGCGATCATGACTGCAGAGGTTATGCTTGTAAGAATACAGGAAAGAGGCTCATTGCTTTCCCAGTTCTATACTGTGGTGCTTATCTTTGAGAGCATAGGAGCAGCGCTTCTCCTGCCCTTCCTGTTCCCTCTGATTGCCGCCTATGAGAATTCATTCTGGATGACCTTTAAAAATGCTTTTTATATGTCTGTAGGATATACCTGGAGTGCGGTCAAGATAATAGTGGCCTGGGCGGCACCTGCGATAATATGTCTTGTTTATCCTGTAGTATTCATTACGGTCTGGTATCTCTGGCTGCTTATCATATTTGGGGCTATAATCTGGGGAACGTCACATACAGTCAGATCCGTATTCAGGAAAAACAATAAGGCACTGGAGAAAAAAGAAGCAGAAGAAAGCAAAAAAGAAAAAAAGTCATGAGAAAAAAATCTCAGCTTACAGAATAATTCCTGTTTCCGTAAATACCCATCTTAAACAGAATATATTTTAAAGGTTTTTCTTTTTTGAGCTGAGTCAGAAGATGTTTTTTGGTGGCTGACACGATATCCCGGTATTCATCCCCCGGCTGGGTGTCTTTATACAGGAACAGGTTCAGAGAATCGATAAAATCATCGGAAAGGATCCCTTCGGGGAGCCTTTTTTTGTACTCGGAAACAGTTTCGTAAGTATATATCCCATTGCCTGAAAGCTTCAGAATAATGAGGATCTGTCTGCATATAAGGATATATTTATCCCGGGAGCTTTTTTTACTGTATGAAACAGCCGAGACAAGTCTGTATATGACAAGCATTAACAGAGTAATGATAAAAACGATAATGAGCGGGACAATGACAAGTCTTTTGTCAAAAGGTTCTTTTTCTGCATCTTCTGCATCTGACGTATCAGGGACCGATTCATTCGGGGAAGGGGTCTCATAATGCAAATAACTGTCGCCTGCCGACTCGTCTGTCGAAGTTCTCCAATATGACTTTACGTTAAAGCCCGGGGTGGGATCGTATGTGATCCATCCCGCCCCGTCAAAGTACACTTCTGCCCATGCGTGAGCCATGGAACTGGTGACGGTAGCTTTGTTGCTGTCATTAACCGGTACAAGATAACCCTGAACATATCTTGCGGGAATTCCTTCAGACCTGGCAAGAAGAACAAAAGCCGTGGCAAAATGAGAGCAGTATCCCGTTCCCGACTCAAGAAGGAAATAGTCGAGGAAGGAAGATCCATCCGTTACCTGATCGGGAAGTTCTCCGGGAGATTCGGTATATGACAGGGAATTCAGGAAAGCGGACAGGCTGTCCATTTTTTCAATATCGCTTTCGCATCCTTCATAAATGCTATCGGTAAGAGCTTTTACTTTTTCCGACACCCCCGGGTCTTTCGTATAAATAACCTTGATGTCTTTTGTATAGTCTATGTAGTCCTTGTATGAAATATCTGAGCCCTCACCGGAAAATCCGGTTTCTTCCGGCATGGGTGCGGAGGCCAGATAGTTTTTAAATGCAATATTATCAAAATTCAGACTGTAAAAGTAAATGTCCCGGGCACCGAATGAATCGGTATATATAAGGTCTGTTTTGAGGGGCGAAAAAACAATATCTTTGTCTGTATATACAGTTTTTATCGTAAAATGGGATCTTTTTATAAGATCATAGGCTTTATCGGAATAGGAATTAACTGAGGCAATGAGGGAATAGGCATCGGCAACCTGTTCATTTTCGGGAACAGTAAAGGTATTTTCCCAGGATCTGCCGGTAAACGAGTCGAAAGTTTTACCCCTCAGGCGGAGCTGTCTCGTGCCAAAGGAGATATTTTCAAGATCCATGACTTTCGCATCATATGAAGTCAGGCTGCCGTGGAGTTCGCCTGATTCGGAGAATCCGATGAGGGAAACCGAAGGATCGAAAAAATATTTATCCGATAATTCCCACCTGATATTATCGATGGCCGAACTGACATCCGAATAAATCTTACGGACAAAATGCCAGTCGTAGGGCTTATCGGATACGGGAGATAGCGCTACGAAGAAAATGGTGGCAAAAAGGAAGGGAAAGACAAAGACGAGGTGACTTTGACTGCCGGATCCGGATCTGATCCATCCCCGCTGTACTTCCTCGAATATGGTTATCAAAATAAAGAAAAGCGCAAACAGTACAAAGAGTCTTGATATGGGAATAGCAACAAAAAATGACAGGATCAGGAGGATTGCGTTACTGCAGGCGATAAGAATCCGGAAGATCCCGAATCTTAAAGCTATTTCACCCAGAGCAAGTGCAGAGACGGACACGGCACCTGTAAGCAGGATCTGTGTCAGTATTTTATCGTTAAATTCTATTATCCCGAACCTGAATAACACAAAAAAGATCAAAACTAGAGAAAGAAGCATCCCGGCAAGGATAAGCCTGACAGTGGCTCCTGACTCCTTTATGGCAAGGAATACGAAAGTAAGCAGAAAAACGGGTATCAGAAACAATAACCCGAGGGAGAAAACATCACCTGCCAGAGTCATTGCCGAATAAAGTCCTGTTGCCATGATCCATATGAAAATGAGCTGATGCAAACTTTTGGTCATCTGAATACCTCGCCCGGTTTGTCATGATAACCGATCGCTTTCACATTTTCGTTTCCGGATATCGAAGATAGCTGCCCGGGGTCGTCTGTCACCATAATAAGCGCCGGAGCAGAGGAATATTTAGTAAGAATATCCGAGAGCATCCCGGCCTTCGGACTCCATCTGTGAAGTACAAGGATATGGGATGAGGACGAAAGCAGGTTTCTGTCTTCAGAACATTCCGCAAAAAAACGGTCATTATTTCCGGAAGGTCTGAAAGCAAATGCGGAAAGAGCTCTGTAAGAATCCAGAAAAGTTGAAATGTCGTCGAAATCGTATTTCAGTAATCTGTCTTTGTGTGCGAAGACGTGAACTCCTATTCCTTTTGAAGAATAATAATATGCCAGGGCAATGACTGTTTCGAGGATCTTGTTTTCCAAGGGAAGGTAAGAAGCGGGATCATCTTCATATCTGACAGAATCCATGATGATACTGACAGACTGGGAGTTTTCTCCGCAAAATGTCCTGACTTCAGGTTTTCCGCTCCTGGCCGTAGCTTTCCAGTTAATAAGCCTGATATCGTCTCCGGGAACATAATCTCTTACGGGAATGTCGGGAACCTGAGAGGCTTTTTGGTTGCTGCCGGATGCCTTTAAAGTTTCATCAAGATCGGAGGTTTCGATAATGTCTATCCTGGGCATGACAGTTGCCCTCAGAGTTTCTTTGTTTTTGAATGTTATGGAAAACAGTCTGAGATAATCGGTTATTGTTACGCTTTTTATGCCGATTTCATATTCGCCCCTGTATTTACAGACGAGAACGGTTTCTTTTTTTATTCCGCAGCGGGGGAAGAGTTCATATTCCGTGTCTTCATCAAGGTCGTAGATCTCGGAAAAATCCGAAAAGAAATGAACCCTGATACCTGCATGGGAGAAAAGATCTTCATTTTGCAAAGTGAAATAAAAAGGAGTTGCGTTACCTGCGGTCAGTGTCCTGGTTCCTATCTCCTGATATATCTTGAATCTTGAGTAAACAATAAATGTATAGATAAGAGAAACAAGCGGAACGAAAACGGTGAAAAAGAAAAAACCGTAGGCTGCCGGTCCGCCTTGAAATGAGATCACAATAAGTGAAATGATAAATAGAAGCAGTGCAATGATCCTGTTTATTCGCATATTAAACCATGGGAACCTTTGCTTTTAACACGTTTGAATAGATTACCGAATCAAGGTCTTCATCATTCATTTTTGCTTCATGGGTAAGAGAGATCCTGTGGTGCAGGCAGTCAACGGTAACTGCTTTTATGTCGTCGGGGATACAGAAATCCCTGCCGGACAGATATGCTTTCGCCATGGCGGCTCTGACAAGCATGATCATGGCTCTGGGGCTTGCACCCATATTAAAGCGGGATTCCTGCCTTGTAAGAGATATTATATCCTCTGCATATCTGAGAACGTTGTCCTTAATGGAGATATTTTCGACTTCAGAGATGGCTTCTTCCAGCTCTTTGCGGTCAATGACCTGCTTTATGGTATCCGGGACTTTGCCGCTCAGATTGTTTCTTGTAAGGAGCATTTCATCTTCCGGTGAAGGGTATCCCAGGGATATCTTCATCATAAAGCGGTCAAGCTGTGCCTCGGGAAGAGGATATGTTCCGATAAATTCAACGGGATTCTGTGTTGCGATGATCATGAAAGGTGTGGGCATGTCATAAACCTTGTCGTCAACAGTCACCTTTTTTTCAGCCATTACTTCAAGAAGAGCCGACTGAGTCTTGGGAGAAGTTCTGTTGATCTCATCTGCAAGGACGATATTGTGGACTACGGAGCCCTTTCTGTAACCGAATTCGCCGGTCTTCATATTGAGGATGGACAAACCTGTAACGTCGGTGGGAAGAGTGTCGGGAGTGAACTGTATCCTTCCGAAATCAAGCCCCAGAGATGCGGCAAGCGTCTTGACCAAAGTTGTCTTTCCGACTCCCGGGATATCCTCTATGAGCATATGTCCCTGTGCCAGAAGACATATCAGGATCTTTTCCACTGCATCACCGTTGCCTATAAAGTATTCGTTTATTGATTTTCTGAGTTTTTCTATCATGACATTCCCCCGTCATTAACAACTGCTATAAACATATTAATTATATCATTAATGCGCATTATTGTTTGAAAAGGTTAAATCGGGTCAAAAGAGCCAAAAACATTGAAAAATAAAGGCTTTAAGGGTAAAATAATTAGGATTGGGTAATTTTGGTTTATCGAAAGGCAAACTAATGAGTAAGGAAATACTAACCATAGAAAAACTCTGCGTAAAGATCGGGGAAAAGGAAATCCTGAAAGGGCTTGACCTGAGTGTATGCGAAGGAGAGACTCATGTCATTATGGGCCCCAACGGCGCAGGAAAATCCACCCTCGGCAATACCCTTATGGGAAAGCCTGAGTATGAGGTTACATCCGGCAATATCACTTTCATGGGAGAGGATCTTCTTGCCATGACCACAGACGAAAGGGCCAGGAAGGGACTGTTTATGTCCTTTCAGAATCCTGTAGAAGTTCCCGGAGTGAGACTTTCGGAGTTCGTAAGAAACACCTGTGAGGCCATGGGAGAAAAGATGAGCCTCTGGAATTTCAAGAAGGCTGCGGCAGAGCAGATGAAAGTCCTTAATATGGACAAGACTTATCTTGACAGAGAACTTAATGTGGGCTTTTCCGGAGGTGAGAAAAAGAAGGCTGAGATATTCCAGCTTTTAATGCTTAAGCCTGCACTTGCCATTCTCGATGAGACCGATTCGGGTCTTGATGTGGATGCGGTCAGAACCGTTTCCGAGGGAGTAAAGGCGTATCAGGAGCAGACCGGAGGAAGTCTTATCATCATCACACATTCAACAAGGATCCTTGAGTCCCTCAAGGTTGACAGAGTTCATGTCATAGCGGAGGGAACGGTCATTGCGGAAGGTGACAGCAGCCTTGTTGATGAGATCAACGAAAACGGATTTGAAAAGTATATCGGTAAATAAATAATGAGTGAAGAAAAAACCTTTGTCGATGACATAAACCGCTCGGTTTACGACATAAGGGACGAAGAAAAAGATGCATACAGATTAGAGGAAGGCCTGACAGAAGAGATCGTTAAAAAGATCAGTGAAGAAAAAAACGATCCCGACTGGATGAGGACTTTCAGACTCGAGTGCCTGAAAATATACAATTCTCTGGAAGTGCCGCAGTGGGGGCCGGGGATTGAAGGCCTTGATATGGACCACATATCCACATATGTGCGCCCCAATACAAAGATGAAAAATACCTGGGAAGAGGTTCCCGAGGATATCAAAAATACTTTTGAAAGACTGGGAATACCCGAGGCAGAAAGGGCTTCTCTTGCAGGCGTTGGAGCACAGTACGATTCTGAGCTGGTATACCACAATGTAATGAAAGAGGTAGAAGAGCAGGGAGTCGTCTATACCGATTTTGAAAGTGCCCTTAAGGGGGAGTATGCGGATATGGTTAAGGAGCATTTCATGAAGCTCCTTGTTCCTTCCGACCACAAGTTCAATGCCCTTCACGGAACGGTATGGTCAGGCGGATCGTTCGTATATGTACCCAAAGGAGTGAAGGTTTCCATTCCCCTCCAGTCCTATTTCAGACTCAACGCCAAGGGCGCGGGTCAGTTTGAACATACCCTTATCATTGTGGACGAGGGTGCGGATCTTCATTTCATCGAAGGCTGCTCGGCACCCAAGTATAATGTTGCAAACCTGCATTCAGGATGTGTCGAACTGTTTGTCGGAAAAAATGCAAGACTCAGATATTCCACCATAGAAAACTGGTCAAAAAACATGTATAACCTCAATTCCAAGAGGGCCATTGTGGAAGAGAACGGCCGTATGGAGTGGGTGTCCGGTTCTTTCGGTTCCCATGTTTCGTATCTGTATCCTTCGACCATACTTAAAGGCGATAATTCCACCATGGAATATACCGGAATTACATTTGCCGGAGAGGGACAGAATCTCGACACCGGAATGAAGGTGGTTCATGCGGGTAAAAACACCTCTTCAGTAGTAAATACCAGATCTATTTCAAAGAGCGGAGGAATAAGTACAACAAGGACCAGTGTCCAGGTGCTTCCCAAGGCAAAGGGATCGAAATCCGTCGTCAGCTGCGAATCTCTGATGGTAGATAATATTTCACGTTCGGACACCATACCTGTTATGGACATAAGATGTGATGATGCCGATGTGGGTCACGAAGCTTCCATTGGAAGCATCCCCGATGATGCGGTATTTTACCTGATGAGCAGAGGACTGTCGGAAGCTGATGCAAGAGCTCTTATAGTAAGCGGATTTGCCGACAATGTTTCGAGAGAACTTCCGATGGAATATGCAGCGGAAATGAATAATCTTATCAGACTTGAGATGAAAGGAACCATAGGATGAGCGGGAATCTGACAATAAACAGTCTCGTTCCTCCCACATGGAACAGACTCAAAGTAAATGATTGCGAACTGACTCTTCCCGATACGTTTACACAGGGAACGGCGTCAAATGCGTTTGAAACGGCGGGAGCAGGACTTTCGGACGGATCTTTTGAAATGCTCTGCGGCTGCGGAGATGTTCTTTCAGATGCGTTAAAAGAAAGAGGCATTTTGCCAAAGCAGGTTCTGGTCACAGGTACGGAGACCGTAAAATCAGAGATAAGTTATAAAGGTGATGCTGCGGATATTATCTGTATAAAAGCTGAAGAAGGACAGACCATTAACATCCTTACAGATATTGCCTCTTCGGATAATAAGGCAACAGGAGTCCTTCAGCTGCGTATAACTGCGGCAAAAGGATCGGTGATAAATCTTTCACAGCTTGTAAGGGCCGGAAAAGATTTTACCTTTGTTGATGATATCGGCATTAGCCTTGAAGAGGGTGCCCGCATAAATCTTTCACAGGTATTTGCCGGAGGCGGTAAGATCATAAGCGGATACAGAGCGGGACTTTCCGGAGAAGATAGTTTTTCAAATGTTCATGTGGGACTTGTGAGAAAAGAGTCGCAGCTTATTGACATGAATTATGTGATGAAACATACGGCACCTGTAACGAAGTCGGAGACATATGTCAGCGGCACCCTAATGGAAGGCGGATCAAAGACCTTCAGGGGTACGATAGATTTTGTAAAGGGCTGCGTGGGGGCGGAAGGCGCCGAGAACGAAAACATGCTTCTGCTTGATGACACGGTGATAAACAAGACCGTACCCCTTATTCTCTGCGACGAAGAAAATGTTGCGGGAAGTCACGGCGCCAGCATCGGACGCCCGGCTGAGGATATGCTCTATTATATGATGAGCAGGGGCATCACCAGGGAAAGGGCTCTTAAGATCCTGGAAAAAGCTTCCCTTGATTCGGCGGTAGCTCACATAGAAGATGAAAACACAAGAGAATATGTCAGTGCCGCAATTAACGATATTTTCGGAGAAGAATGATCCGGAACGGATATAAAACATGGCAGCAGATGAAAGAATAAATGAATACAGAAAATTGTTTCCCCTTTTGAGGGAGGACATTGCATATCTTGATAATGCAGCTACCACCCAGAAGCCGGAGCAAGTTCTTGATGCCGTAAGAAGGTATTATGAAAAAGATAATGCCAACCCTTTCAGAGGTGTTTACGATCTGAGTGAAAGGGCAACGGAAAGCTATGAAGCCGCAAGAAAAACCGTATCTGAATTTATAGGCGCAGGTTCTCCGGAGGAGATCGTTTTTGTAAGAAACGCAACGGAAGCGTTAAATCTTCTGGCATATTCCTGGTGCGAAGACAATATCTCGGAAGGAGATGAGATAGTTGTTTCCGTGATGGAGCATCATTCGGACTTTCTTCCCTGGAAACATATGGCTGAAAAAAAGGGAGCAAAGCTTGTAAAGCTTGAGCCGGAAGTGACCGGCGAGGTTACGGATGAAGCGTTAGGCAGGGTTCTTTCGGAAAAAACAAAGCTTCTGGCACTTACACAGGTTTCGAATGTTCTGGGATATGCCAATGACATGGCTCATATCGCAGAGAAGGTACATGAAAAAGGTGCGATCTTTGTGGTTGACGGAGCGCAGAGCGTTCCGCATATGAAGGTAGATGCAGAGCAACTCGGATGCGATTTTCTGGCTTTTTCCGGACATAAGATGTATGCCCCTATGGGAATAGGCGTGCTGTACGGAAAAATGGAACTGCTTGAAAAAATGAGTCCCTATATGTACGGCGGAGAGATGATCCAGACTGTTCACTGGGACAGAGCGGTTTATGCGGAAGTTCCCCACAAGTTCGAGGCGGGGACAGTCAATGTGAGCGGTGCCGTGGGTCTTTCTGAAGCTATATCTTTCATAAACAGTATCGGGTGGGATTATATCAGAAACCGTGAGGCTCTCCTGACAAAGAGAGCAATGGAAGGAATGGCTGATATTCCCGGGATCACGGTCCTTGGTTCGGATAAAGCCGGAGATCATGAAGGTATCATAACCTTCACGGTAGACGGAGTCCATCCTCATGATGTCGCAGATATCCTGGGAAAAAGCGGGGTATGTATCAGGGCAGGGCATCACTGTGCGCAGCCTCTTATGGATTACCTTGGAGTAAAGTCAACCAGCAGGGTAAGTTTTGCATTTTACAATACCGAAGAAGAAGTGGACAGATTTTTAAACGAACTGTCAAAAGTGAGAGGCCTCATGGGTTATGGAGAATAAAACATTTTACAACGAAGTGGTGACGGACCATAATATGCATCCTCTCCATAAATATGAGCTTGAAGATCCCGATATCATCTTAGACGGCGTCAATCCCTCATGCGGAGACGAGATCAGTCTCGGACTTAAAGTCCATGACGGCGTGATAACCGACGGAGCATTTATAGGGGACGGATGTGCGGTATCCCAGGCATCTGCGGATATTATGCTTGAACTTGTCATCGGAAAGACAATAGATGAAGCAAAGCATCTGTCAAAACTTTTTCTTAAGATGATAAAAAGCGAAGCTTCTCCTGAGGAGATAGAGGAACTTGAAGAAGCGGGAGCCTTGGAGGATATCTCACACATGCCTGCCAGGGTAAAGTGTGCGGTCCTGGGATGGCATACCCTTGAAGAGATGATAAAAAGACTGGACCAGATGTGAAATCCCTTTATGATGAACTGAAAAAATATTCGGAAAAAGGAATCTGCTCCTGTCACATGCCCGGACATAAAGGGAGTGGCGTGCAGGTCATGTCTGATGAGTACGCATCCATCGATCAGACGGAAGCGGAAGGCCTTGATGATCTTCATGATCCTCAGGGGATAATAAAGGAAGCGGAAGATCATGCCGCAAAAGTACTTGGGAGTGAAGAGACATATTTTCTCATAAACGGAAGTACTGCGGGAATCCTTGCATCTGTCAGTACATGCGTAAAACCCGGCGGTAAACTTGTACTGTGCAGAGGCTGTCATAAGTCGGCATATAACGCGATGCAGCTTGGAAATATGAGACCGGGTTATATATTTTCGGAGCTCCTTACAGATCCCGTAATGGAAGATGCGGCTAAGGCAGAGGATGTCAGAAAAGCTCTTGATGAAAACCCCGATGCGGAGGCAGTTCTCATAGTTTCTCCTACCTATGAGGGTAGAATGTCGGATATCGGATCCATAGCTGAGGTGGTCCACTTACGGGGTATTCCCCTGATAGTCGATGAAGCTCACGGTGCACATCTTTCTTTTACGGAAAGCAGCGGATCGGATGCCATAAGATGGGGTGCCGACCTGGTCATCCAGTCGGTTCACAAGACTCTTCCCGCACCGACACAGACTGCGGTCATATCCGTTAACGGAAATCTTGTAAACAGGGAAAAATTGAAAAAATATCTTTCGGTCTTTCAGTCAAGTTCGCCCTCATATCCTCTCATGGCAATGATAGACGGATGCGTGAGATATATGTCGGAGAACGCACAGGGACTGATTCCGGCTTTTCATGATAATTTTGAATATTTATTAAACCGGCTAAGCGGTTGTGATAAACTGTATGTAAAGCCTTCCTTAGAAGATCTTGCGCAGGGAAGAGCCGATTACGGAAAACTTCTGATATGCACGGACAGGTTCGGGACAGACGGACAAAAGCTTGCCGAAATCCTCAGAAACGAATACCTGATCGAGCCTGAAATGATGGCTCCCGGTTATGTTCTGCTTATGCTTACGGTCTGTGACACAAAGCAGGTTTTTGATAAGGTGGCGGATGCGGTACTTGGCATAGACAAAAAACTGCCCGGGGGACAGATGGCACATATCATTACTTCCGGGGTTCCGGTGCCCGTTCAGGTCATGAGTCTTCGGGATGCTTTTGAATCGGAATACGAGGAATGCGAGCTTGAAACGGCCGCAGGAAGAGTAAGCACCGAGATCATTTGCATGTACCCTCCGGGAAGCCCCATCCTTGCTCCCGGTGAGCTCATAAGCGAAAAACACGTAGAGATCCTTAAAGAGTACACAGGACTTGGCATTAATATAAAAGGGATCAGGAACTATAAGATAAGAGTAGTAAAAAATGGCTAAGATAATCTGCCTGCTGGGAAAAAGCTGCAGCGGAAAAGATACAATTTATAAGAGGCTTCTTTCAGACAGATCACTGGGACTTATCCCCATGGTCTCCTATACCACAAGGCCCAAAAGAGCGGGGGAAATAGAAGGAAGAGAATACCATTTTACCGATGAAGCCGGATTCGAAAAGCTTAAGGCGGAAGGAAAAGTCATCGAGGACAGGACCTATGATACGGTTTACGGACCCTGGAGATATTTTACGGTAGATGACGGAACCTTTGATAAAAACGGAAAAAATGTCATTGCCGCCGCAGGAACATTGCCGGCATATGAAAAGCTGAAAGCGTACTATGGTGAGGAGAACATGTGCCCTGTCATGATCGAAACGGATGACGGGATAAGGCTTGAAAGGGCCATGCGCCGTGAAAAAAAACAGGCATCTCCCAGATATAAGGAAATGTGCAGACGTTTTATCACGGATTCCGAAGATTTCGATGAAGAGAAGATGAAGGCAGCAGGC
>ONTX01000199.1 GCA_900320825.1 uncultured Lachnospiraceae bacterium
CAAAGAACCTTGTAGAAATGACCAGAGAAGTAACAATAGATAATTATGGTGATACAGAGTTCTTGAAGGCTATTGACGGAATGAATGCTGAAAAAGCATGGCTGATCATGGATGAACTAATGACAACCTTAATGGCATTACAGCGAAAGCTATATGATGCAACGATAGACAGGATCCAACAGGATTGATATAATCAGTTCATCACCACAATTAAATACGTGCTTACGTCAAAGCAAAGGAGAGATCAAGAAATTGGTCTCTCTTTTTTATTTTAGGGTTTACATTTTTATAATTGTTATATATAATAAACGCATAAATTATATAAATAGCCATTTAGGAGGTAAACAGATGGATAATATCGATCAGGAAGTTATAAATAATATCAAAAATTATATTTTGAAGAATGATATTTCTGTTAGGAAACTTGCTGACGAAGCTGGTATAGCTTATCACCGTTTATGGTCGATTCTGAAGCAGAATTCTTCAATAAAGATTGGTGATTATATTGCTATATGCAAAGCATGCCACGAGCCTTTTGATATATTTATTCCTAAAAACTGATTTCTTTTTACGAAATTATGATATATAATAATTATGGTTGTATCGGAGTCGCTGACGATACGACACCGGTACAACTAAAGATTTAGCAATTTACCCGAAAGAAACAGCGACTTCTTTCGGGTTTATTCGTTTCAGGAGGAAATATGAAGATAAGCGTAAAAAACAAGGAAGAATACAAAGCCTATCTCAACTCTCCACGTTGGAAAGCTATAAGAAAGCGACTTTATCGAGAGTACGAATACAAATGTGCTATGTGCGGATCGCCTAAAAATCTAAATGTTCATCACATCACTTATGATAATTTGGGAGAAGAAAAGGACGAAGATTTAACTGTTCTTTGCCAAAAGTGTCATAGCGAACTACATGATGGAAATTATACATTCTTTGATGATCTTTGTGCAGCATGGAGCAGGCTTAATGAAGAAATGGAAAACGAAACCGACGAACTCGAAAAGGCAATAGCAAAAAAACAGGCTGACATTGTTAGTAATGCTATGGACTTGGTTACTGATGTTGCGGTTTATCCTGAAAAATATTTTGGAGATACAAAATGATAGTCAAAGTTGAAAAAACATCAAACTATACCGTCATGTCAAATATGCACCTTCGGGATCGGAATTTGAGCATGAAAGCAAAAGGATTAATGTCTATTGTCCTCTCACTTCCTGATAATTGGCAATACTCGATATCAGGACTTGCAGCCTTATCAACAGAGAAGGAATCTGCTGTCAAATCTGCTTTGAATGAACTTAAAGAACGTGGCTACCTTGTTGTTACAAAGAAAATGCCTAACGACACAAAATCAGGCAGAATCGAGTACGAATACACCTTCTATGAAACACCCGAAAAGGCAGAACAAGAGCAGAAAAAACAAGGGGTAGAAAATCTACCGTTAGAAATTCTATCGGTAGAAAATCAAGGGCAATTAAATACTAATATATCAAATACTAATATAGTAAATACTAATAGTATAGATAAACCCCTTATATCCCCCACGGAAAAACGAAAATTGCTTTTCAAAGAATTTTGGGACGCTTACCCGAAATGCAAAAGGAAAGTTGATTATGACGGTTGCGAAAGAGCATTTATCAAGATCAAGGACTTGGAGAATATCTTTCCTGACATTATGGCTTCTTTGGAAATATGGAAAAAGGATTGGAGTAAGGACAATTTTGAGTATGTCCCCACAACCCATAAATGGATAGCCAAAAAGTATTGGGAAGTTAAGGATATGAGAACCGAGCTTCAACAAAGGATTGATGAAGCAACCGAACAGAACATCGAAGGCTTTTTATTTTAAGGAGATTGTATGTTATCAGCAGAAAAGTTTATAGCCGGAATGACACTCTTAAAAAAGAATTACATAGGGTGGCAATTCGACACAAAAGACGAGATACAAGTCAAATTGTGGTATTCAGCGTTTAAGAACCTTACCGATGAACGCTTTAACGAGCTTATCAAGGACTACATCGCAAACAATGAATATCCCCCG
>ONTX01000202.1 GCA_900320825.1 uncultured Lachnospiraceae bacterium
CACCTTATCGGGGTACTGTCTTGTAATGACGTTAATAAGGTCTTCCGAAGGGCTGAATAGAATGCTTATGAATTTTCCATCAATATTGAACCGTGCCTGATAAGTGTCTCTTCTGCTGCCATCAGGATCTCCTCCGTAAAAATCCATCTCTGTATATGTATTTTTCAGGGTTTTCTTGAAAAGATCACTCACTAAGAGCCTGCCGGTTTCTTTGCCCATAACCTCCAGGGAATCAAGCTCTGCAGAAAAAAGCTGCTTTTTCGGTCCGTTTCTTCTTGCTTTTGAAATCTCTAAATGCCCGTTGTTATAGGTATAAATATATTTCGCATCTATCTCTAAATAAGAATGTATCATGAACCAAATGCAATATATAAACCCGGCAGCAGCGCCTATCCCGCCAATCACGAGATTGTACGTGCGGACATGATTCCTGAAGATCACCATGAGCAGGGTAAGGATCAAAAAGAATGCAAAGCCCAATCCTCCTATGAATATAAGACCTCTGGCACCGTTGTATTCCAGTACGGAATCCTCCACACGTCCATCAGCAGAATAATTTTCAGCAGACATAAATTTACTCCTCCTTAATTTTGTTAATGTCTAATAGAATGTCTTTATCACCAATCGCTGTCCCAATCTGTACTTCCGCTATCCCAATCGTCTGAACTCCAGCCGCCATAGTCCCGGTCGTCTGAATCGCTTCTGTTTGAGTCCGAGTTATATGATGATCTCCAGTCCCGATAATAAGACGTTGTTTCGAACAGGCTGTATCTTCCCCCGTAAGAAGTCGTATCATTGTAATCTTCCCAATCTCCCGACGTTAATTCCCGTGGAATATTGTATGCGTGGGACCACGTCCTGCCGTTTGTGTTGTACTGATACCAGTTATTGCCTGCTCTGTAGTAAAGGTCATTGTTTATGGAGTAATAACCGTTCCTGTTTCCGGGTGAAACAACCAACGAACACATAATCATGGCGAACAGTCCGACTATGATCATCATTCTGTACTTTGGATGAATTGAAAAAAAGCTCTCTAAAAAACTCTGTCCATACAGATATGATTTGTATAAAAACAGGGCCAGTGCCATTACCACAGTAGGGCCAAGATATACGATCAATCCCAGATCAATGCCTTTGGAGTCTCTTAACCAGAGGAAAAACCATCTTGAAACGATAAATGAACCAAATGCGATCAGAATAAAGGCAAATACGTGCTTGGGACCGACATCTATTTTAGGGGTCTCTGTAACTGTTTGTGACGCCATCCATCTGGTCTGTTGGTTGATGATCTCTTCCTGAAATCTTTGATAGAGTTCATGAACTGCAAACTCTTCATCATAGCCCTGATAACGGATAACTCTTGTGCCATCAGCCTTGTTTTTATAAACAACAAATTCCCCGAGCTCATTCCGGTAAATACCGAATGCTTTCGGGGCTCTGAAGTCAACACCGACAAAAAATCTTGTCTTAGCCGGCTCATATCCGTTTTCCCGGAACCAAATCTTTAATTCTTCAAGAGTTTTGGGCTGATTCATATTTTAAAAATTACGGAGTCTTTATCCAGTTATACAGTTTCATTCTCTTCCCATCCTTTACACACATCACACCAACCGACGGCATCCGATGCCTGTTCCAATTCGTCAGGAGTCAGCTTCACCGAGGTATATTCATTACCGCCTGCGGGGTGGACATATTCAAACCTTTTCATAGACACATCCAGCCAAATGGGTATGCTTTTATCTACTCCAAAAGGACACACTCCACCTGGAGCAAATCCGATCAGTTCCTCCACGCGGTCTCTTGGAACCATGCTCGGCTTTGTATGGAACAAAGCCTTGAATTTGGAACTGTTCACACGACCATCGCCCGCCATTACTACCACTACAGGCTTGTCATTCACGACAAAGGATAAAGTCTTAGCAATCTCCGCCTCTGTGCACCCTATCTGCCCTGCAGCATGTTCCACTGTATCTATCGTCTCCGAATGCTCCGTGAGCCGATCCTCAAACCCCTTGCTCTTAAGCCATTCATAAACATGATCATTTATCATAGGTCAATACCCACCTTATTTCTTATTCAATGCCGCACTCAGACTATTCGTGATTCCTCTCGGACCCCGGATAGCGTATATCCCATACTCATCCTTCAGAACATCGAAGGTGAACTTATCCGGCTTATACCGCTTCTGCAACTTTATCTTCATAAGAGCCTTGATCGTCAGATTCTCATCCGTATCATCAAAGGCATGAATGATATCGTAATACTTGGGATTAGACGGTATGACCCATTCCTTCGGCGGACGTATCTTCTGTTTTTTCTTTGCAGATGCTGTGGCCAGAAAGCTTGCATCTATAAGGTCAAAGACCTGATCCTGCTTTACTGAGCCGTCCAAAAACACAGTGATCCATTGCTGTTTATTCATGTGATAAGCAGGGACGATCCCGTGCTGCTGAATCAGCATATCCCTGTAAAACAGATCATCAACCTTCAGATTGATGACAGGGATAACGTCCGACGTTTCCTGCCCTAACTTATCTCGGTTCACTTCCATGACTAGTGCAAACCACTTATTGTTATCGCCGTGTCTGAAAACAGCATTATCAGGGTATCTCTTCCAGGGATACTCAGGTGAGACCTTATATTTCTTTTTGATATATGCAAAAACAGCGTCTTTCATACTCACATTCCAAATTCGACACAATGCTTATCAAAACGATCCTGCAATATACTCAACCTCTCCATCAGCACCTTCCACAACATCAAAAAAAGCATTAATCAAGGAGTCTTTATCCCGTTATCCTCTTTCAAGGTATATTCCCCAAAATCAATGC
>ONTX01000244.1 GCA_900320825.1 uncultured Lachnospiraceae bacterium
AAACATTTCATTCACCTTTTCCTGGTCGATCTCCCCCGTAGCAGGGTCCGTTGTAAAACGCATGCAGCCGAAACCGAGCTGCGACAGCTGCTGGCCTTTGAATGTCTTGTAAATCATACTCATATTCCTTCCTACACTTTGATCCTTATCAGGATAAGCTCAATGTTTGTACATATTTATACCGAATAATATCATGAGGGGCTGTTTCTATATATGCATCCTCCCGATGCATTTTCTCTACGATCTCATTTTTAGATACTTTTCCAAACTGCTGAATGATTACATCAAGGATTCCCATGTCCTCCTTCATGAGGTGAGGATACTCCTTATCTTCGGTTGGGAGAAACTTATATCCTGTTCCATCGCCCATTTCTATTTCTTCACAATTGACAGTGCTCAAGTCTTCAATGGATTCATATGCTATAGGAACCGCTCCCATAGGTAAAGCCAGGTACACCAATCCGGATATGGCATGCCCACGGCGTTTGTAAGAGAGTGCATCTGCATACCACAACATCTTCATAAGCTTTACACGGAAAAGACTCTTCACTTTTCCGGAATTAGCATAATATCGAATCATATCCACAACAACATCTAATGACAACACCTTACCACCATTAGCTTCCGGATCATGAAGAAATCGGACATATTTTGACATGATCGCACTTCTCAGATACATGTCATGATCCTTCTCAAAAAGTGCAGTACCTGTTTCTACGTATTTTGCATATGACGCAGGGGAAAGAGAATCTTTCCCAGCATTTAGAAGCTGTAAAAACCACTCAGGATCGGAATCCAGTTTCCGGAGTATAGTGTCATGCGCCATGTCCTGCACCTGATGGCTCTCATAACGTGTAATCGTTTTTCCACCCCATCCAAGAAGGAGACACAAATCGCTCTGACTGATTCCATATCTGGCACGTATTGCCGCAATTTGATAAGATGTTAAAAGTCCCATTTTCTCGCGATACGCATTTTTTAATGCCATATCGTTCTGAGAGATTTGTGTTTCTATCGCGTATGTTTCGTCTGCGCGATCGCAATAGAAATACTCTGCATTATATTCAACCGGTACTCCTTTAAATACATTTTTTTCAGCAATAATGATCTTCTGCACATTATGATCTTTCATACAGCAAGGGCATATTGTTTTACCATTCCCTGGAGTTATCATAGGCTTATACCTCCTTGTCGCTTTCTATACGGAAACATATCAGGAGAAAAAGGCATCTCGGCATAATGAAACGACATTACAAAAGTCATATGATCTCCAAACTCAGAAAGCAATTCCACACGAATTTAAATATACACATCTCCTTTTCCATTATACACTTTTCCGAACTCACGCATTTCACTTCTTTTCGGGAATCGTAGATCTTTGACAGTCTTTATATATTCTTCACTTGTCAATTTCTGCAGCTCTCTTTTTAAGGCAATTACAGGGCTTTCATCCGGGAATAAGTCTGCAACAGTAAACTGATTCGTATATCGCCGGTTCCTGTTTTGATCGACCAGACGCTCTGCCTGAAATGTAACCTTGGCATTATGTTCCAACGCATATCGAAGGTTTTGCAAAAAAGAGTTTACTTCAAGTTCACTTTCAACTCTTGTCTTTGTGTCGACCAAAGATCAACACCCCGCTTTAAACAGTATCATTTGATACCATCATATACTAGGAGGGTGGTTTCTGTCAAGTTGGATATGGTATCGTTTGATACCTTTTTGGTCAGTAAAAAACAAGCCACATCGAATGATGCAAATATAAAAAAATTCCAAAGAGAAAACTCCTTTTCATTGGTTGATTTGTATGCTTTTACGAAAAA
This sequence comes from uncultured Lachnospiraceae bacterium, assembly GCA_900320825.1. GTDB lineage: Bacteria > Bacillota > Clostridia > Lachnospirales > Lachnospiraceae > AC2028. The sequence goes on from ONTX01000244.1 coordinate 1,824, forward strand.
ACCAAATTATTAAATCCCCGAACCCCGGAATTCACAAGGCTTCCGCATTTTCGTGGCTCGAAAAAGCTCGAATTTTATCAATTCTCGTTTTTTCGTGTTATACTATGTAAAGAGTCTAAGGACACAATCACAATTATCATGGAGGAGAACAAGATGAAAGCAACCAATGAAACCGCAGCCATCATCCTTACACCGGATATCGTCACTGACCTTGTGTACGTTTATGAGGCTGTTTCCGATCTTGAAAAAACCACAGCAGCCCTGTACGGAGATTCAGTTGTTCCCACTCTCGGTGAAGGAATCCTTGGCAACCTCGCCCGAATCTACGGTGTCGTACAGAACCTCACGCCCCTGTACGATCCAACTACCGATTTCGAAGAAACCGAATTCGGAAAGCTCATGGAAAGCGATCTCAGTCCCGAAGAAAAAGCATCAAAAATCTTCAAGAGCATCGTCCAGAAATAATCCACAAGAACAGAAACGCCCA
>ONTX01000204.1 GCA_900320825.1 uncultured Lachnospiraceae bacterium
TATAGGAGGAGAAACAAAAAAATGAGAATCGCACTTACAGGAAATCCCAACAGCGGTAAGACTACAATGTACAACGCGCTGACGGGAAGAAACGAGAAGATCGGTAACTGGGCGGGTGTTACCGTCGACAGAAAGGAAAGCCGCGTCAAGGAAAAGTATAACGAGAGCGGCAAGGAACTTATCGCAGTTGATCTTCCCGGAGCGTATTCAATGTCTCCCTTCACTTCAGAGGAGAGCATTACCAGTTCTTATGTAAAAAATGAGCATCCCGATGCTATAATAAATATCGTTGATGCAACCAATCTCAGCAGAAGCCTCTTTTTCACCACCCAGCTTCTTGAACTTGGTATTCCCGTTGTTGTTGCCCTTAACAAAAGCGACCTGAATGATAAAAAGGGTAACAAAATCGATACCGATAAGCTTTCCGAAAAGCTCGGATGTCCTGTGGTTAACACAGTATCAACATCCGACAAAGGCCTTACGGAAGTAATAAAGATTGCCGCATCCCTTGAAGGAAAAGGTCAGAAAGCTCCTTTCCATCAGGGGAATATTAATCTTTCAAGTAAGGAAGAAGTTGAGGCTGCGGACAGAAGAAGATTTGATTTTGTAAACTCAATCGTTAAGGACGTAGAAGTCAGAAAGACCCTTACAAAGGATAAGAATAAGGGAGATGCCATCGATAAGGTTGTCACAAATCCCGTTCTCGGTATTATCATCTTTGCAGCAATAATGTTCGTTGTTTTCTATATCAGCCAGACCACCGTGGGAACATGGCTTGCAGATATTCTGGCAGGATGGATCGATACGTTTAAGGAGTGGGCAGGAGAGCAGCTTGGTGATGCAAATCCTCTTCTGTATGCTCTTCTTATAGACGGAATCATCGGAGGCGTTGGAGCCGTTGTAGGTTTCCTTCCTCTTGTTATGGTAATGTATTTCCTTATCGCACTTCTTGAAGATTGCGGCTATATGTCAAGAGCAACCGTTGTACTTGATCCTATCTTCAAGAAAGTTGGACTATCAGGAAAATCCGTTATCCCCATGATCATCGGAACCGGTTGCGGTATCCCCGCCATCATGGCCTGCAGGACCATTAAGAACGAAAGAGAAAGAAGAAGTACCGCAATGCTTGCAACCTTCATGCCCTGCGGTGCAAAGCTTCCCGTCATAGCTCTTTTTGCAGGTGCGTTTTTCCCTGAATCAACATGGGTAAGTTTTGTATGCTATGTCCTCGGTATCGTGCTTGTTCTTCTCGGAGCACTTCTCATCAAGGCTATAACCGGAATGAAGTACCGCAGAAGTTTCTTTATCATCGAACTTCCCGAATATAAGGTTCCAAGCCTCGGATTTGCACTTAAGAGCATGCTTGAGCGTGGTAAGGCTTATATTGTTAAGGCTGGAACCGTTATTCTTGTATGTAACACCGTTGTTCAGATAATGCAGTCATTTAACTGGCAGTTTGAAGAGGTTGAAGAAGGACTTGAAGGAACATCTATCCTTGCAGGCGTAGCACAGCCTTTTGCGATCCTCCTTGTGCCTGTTGTAGGTATCGTCTCCTGGCAGCTTGCTGCAGCGGCTATCACCGGATTCATTGCAAAAGAAAATGTTGTAGGAACCATCGCAACCGTATTTGCAATTACCAACTTTATCGATACGGAAGAGCTTGAACTTATCGGAGAAGGCAACGCAGTTGCAGCAGCTATGGGCATCACCAAGGTTGCGGCACTTGCATATCTGATGTTTAACCTCTATACTCCTCCCTGCTTTGCGGCACTGGGAGCAATGAACTCTGAGATGAAATCAGCAAAGTGGCTCTGGGGTGCTATAGGACTCCAGCTTGCTACAGGCTTTACCGTAGGCTTCCTTGTATATCAGATCGGAACAATTATCGTAACCGGCACTGTTGGTGCAGGATTTGCAGGCGGTCTCATCGCAGTACTTTGCTTTGCACTGATCATCGGACTGATCATCAGAAGCAATCACAAGAAAATGGAACTTGAATATAAACTCAGCTGACGGATTGGGGGCAGTTAGTAGGTGGGCACTTTTCTCGCAAACTTAATCATTTCCATTATACTCTCCTGTATGGTAGGCTTCGCGTGCTTCTATATCTACAGAGAAAAAAAGAAGGGCAGTCATTGCATTGGCTGCCCTATGGCCGCAAACTGCCCCCGTAATACCAAATCCTGCGCATCCCGAAAAAGGGGAGCGGGAAGTGATTCCTTCAGGTGAATCTTATGAATTATTCTATCTTCGCAATTCTTTGTTTAATACTGGTCTTTTCCGTAAAAGGTTCTATATCTCACTTTAAAGGTGAAGGTTCATGCTGCGGAGGCGGAAGTAAAGATATTAAAGCTAAGCGGCAAAAACTCAAATGTATCAAAAGTACAAAGGTTGTAAAGATTGACGGAATGCATTGTGAACACTGCTATACAAGGGTTCATAATGTCTTAAATTCCATTGACGGAATTAATGCAACCGTATACGGAAAAAAAGGAAAGGCAGTGATCAAGTCAGATCATGATATTGAGGATGCCTTTATAGTCGGTACCATTGAAAAACTGGGGTATACGGTGGTTTCAGTGGAAGAAAAGAGGTTGTAACCTGAATCTATGATAAGCACGGATGTTTTGATGGGAATACTAATACCTTTTGCCGGGACGTCACTTGGTGCCGGCTGTGTATTCTTCATGAAAAAACAGTTTGGTGAAAAGATCCAGAAATCCCTGACAGGATTTGCCAGCGGTGTAATGGTGGCAGCTTCCATATGGAGCCTTATAATCCCTGCCATGGAACAGACCAAGAATCTGGGAAAACTCAGCTTTCTTCCGGCCTTCATCGGCTTCTGGGCAGGTATTTTGTTTCTGCTTCTTCTTGATTCAGTGATCCCCCATCTGCATCTGAATGCGGAGAAATCCGAAGGTCCCAGTTCGAAACTTAAAAGAGCGACCATGATGGTGCTGGCTGTTACACTTCACAATATTCCCGAGGGAATGGCGGTAGGTGTCGTATATGCCGGCTTTATCTCAGGTAATTCAACTATCTCAGCGGGCGGAGCTCTGGCTCTTGCAATCGGTATAGCTATTCAAAACTTCCCAGAGGGAGCAATTATCTCCATGCCTCTATGTGCTGAAGGAAAGAGCAAGCCTAAAGCTTTTCTCGATGGCGTGCTTTCCGGAGCAGTGGAACCTGTTGGTGCTTTTCTTACAATACTTGCCGCGGGACTCATAATCCCGGCTATGCCATATCTTCTCAGCTTTGCTGCGGGAGCTATGATGTATGTCGTTGTTGAGGAACTGATCCCGGAGATGTCTTCGGGTGAACATTCAAATATTGGTGTTGTAATGTTCGCCGTTGGATTTACACTGATGATGGCGCTGGATGTGGCGCTAGGATAATCTTCTCAACCGGTGCTTAAACTGTTATTATTTAAATGTAATTGCTTTTTAACACTGAAAAATATGAGGGAAGATAATGAGACTTATATTCGTCAGACACGGAGAACCTGATTACGATAATGACTGCCTTACCGAAAACGGTCACATTCAGGCAGAGCGAACTGCTGTAAGACTGCATGATGAACCCATAAAAGAAATCTATTCTTCACCAATGGGAAGAGCACGCCAAACAGCAGGCTATACCGCAAAAGATCACGGACTTGAAATTAAGATCCTTGATCATATGCAGGAGATAGATTGGGGAACTGCCGATCCTGATAAGGCACCCGGCGTAAAATATGACGGCCATCCCTGGACTCTTGCTTACGAGATGATGACTGATGAGCCTGATATCGCAACAGGCAATGAATGGTCCGGACATCCGTATTTTTCAGAAAATATCTGTATGAGTCATTACAGGCTTATAGCAGAAAAGACGGATGAATTTCTTAAGACTTACGGGATTGAGCGAAAAGGTAAAACATATCTTTGCACAAAAGCCTGTGACGATACCATAGCCCTTTTTGCTCACGGAGGCTCCGGAGCCTGCATGATCAGCCATATCTTTAACATGCCCTTTCCACTTGTCCTGAGCGTTTTTCCCTATAATGTCTGCTCCGTATCAGTAATAGCATTCGAAGGAGAAGAGGGCAGGAATCTGGTACCCAGATTTGAACTCTTTAACGATGTGGGACATATCGAAAGCATAAAGCCCGAAAAATTGAAATTCGGAAATTCACTCCACAGGGGTAAATGATGTAAAGTGCCGGAAAGATTCTGGATCACATCGAAGCCCTTTCTTCTTTGTTCTCAATTAAAATTTTATATTCTAAATCTTAGTTCTCGGATATACCATTCAAGTTCAAAACATTGAAATCAAGTTCAAATTGTGATATTTTTGAACTTGAAAAGATTTCATTGAACTAGGCAGGTGTATTTATGCGACAATTCAATTATAAAAAACTGGCGAAGAAACAATGGGATAATGAGATTGTCTTGTTGTGTTCGAAAATTCATGAATGCAAAGGGCGTCAAGAGCTCTTTGTCAGACAAAAACCTGCTCAATTGGATAGATTGATAGAAATTGCACGTATTCAGAGTACCGAAGCTTCTAACCGAATTGAAGGTATTGTTACGACAGATACGCGAATGAAGCAGTTAATGACGGAAAAGACGACTCCAAGAAACAGGGATGAGAAAGAGATCCTCGGATATCGTGATGTCTTGAACACTATTCATGAGAGCCACGATTTCATCGATATTGCCCCAAATCATATTCTTCAATTGCATAGGGATCTTTTAAAGCGTGCCGGAGTATCCTACGGCGGAAACTTTAAAAACGTACAGAACTACATTAAAGAAATAAGACCGGATGGAACAGAAGTAATACGATTTACTCCACTCGCACCTCACGAGACCCCCGGTGCTATTGAACGGCTCTGTCATAGTTATTGTGAAACACTGGCTCTTGAGATCGTGGATCCACTGATACTTATCCCCTCTTTTATCTGTGATTTCCTGTGTATTCATCCGTTTAATGACGGAAATGGCAGAATGAGCAGATTGCTTACATTATTGCTTTTGTATAAGACTGGATATGAAGTTGGGAAATATATAAGTATCGAAAAGCAGATAGAGAAAACAAAAGATGTATATTATGATGTTCTTCAGGAAATAGATCATGGATGGCATGAGGAACAGAATGATACTATACCGTTCATAAAGTATATGCTTCAAATGATCTTAGCATGCTACATGGAGTTTGAAGAACGTGTTGGCATCATGGACGACATTGGTGTTAAGAGTTCTGCGTATGATGTTGTTAAGGCTTATGTTGATAATAAGCTTGGCAAGTTCAATGCTGCAGATGTACTTGCAAATTGTCCTTCTATCGGCAGAACATCCGTTTTCAATGCATTAAAGAAACTGGTTGAAGAAGGATATATTGAGAAATATGGTGAGAAGCAACAAGCTTATTATGTGAAGAAAAGCACCTCAATATGGTAGTCCAAAGAACGAAAATCAAGTTCAAAAAACTCAATAATTGAACTTGATGCGTTTTGAGTGAGCGCTTTCGAATAGTATAGGAAATCGGAATAAAATGAACTAAGAAACTGATGGCAGTTTATATCGGAATAGTACTTTATTATTTGTGGAGGACAGCGTTTGAAAACACGGGAACAGATTATAAAAAATGGCAAGGTATCCAATTTCGATGAATTTCTGACCGAAAACAGAAAAAATATCAATAA
>ONTX01000488.1 GCA_900320825.1 uncultured Lachnospiraceae bacterium
CGTGAAGGTATGTCCCTATGCAAAAAGTGTTTCCCTTATCGCAAACGCATCCGTCCGTTCCATTTTCATCTTCAAAAAACGGAACAGAACCTTCACCCGGAACAGTCTCCCCCATATGGATCTCATAGCCTTCGGCAGATGCACATGATCCGGTTTTTACTTTTCCGGATCTTCGGGTCAAAACCTTTTCCGTCTTAAATACAGTGCTTACGGGCAAAAGACCCGCACCTTTGATTTCCGACAAATCCTCATCCGTGATCTTTTCTCCCAGAAGCTGGTATCCTCCGCAGATACCAAATACCGCAGCTCCTTCAGATGCACTTTTTTTCAAGGCATCATACATGCCTGTTTCCGTCATCCACTTTGCGGCATTCACAGTATTTTTTGTTCCGGGAAGGATTATAAGATGAGCATCCGAAAGATCCTTCGGATTGTCGGTATATTTGAGTGTGATCCTTTCATCCTCTTCAAGGGGAAGCATGTCCGTATAGTTTGAGATATACGGAAGCTTTATGACATAGACTTTTAAAGGGCCGTTTCCGAAAGAGGCATCGAATTCGGAAGTTTCACTGTCTTCTTCATCAAGTCTTATATTCATATAGGGAACAACTCCAAGGACCGGAACTCCGGTGAGTTCTTCAATCTTAGTGATCCCGCTTTCAAATGCTTTTTTGTCGCCACGGAATTTATTGATGATGATACCCTTTACTCTTTTTTTCTCATCATCCTCTAGTAGCATGTATGTACCGTAAACCTGGGCAAAGACTCCGCCGGGATTGATGTCCGCAACAAGAAGAACCGGGGCATCAACTTTCGAAGCAAAGCCCATGTTCACGATGTCATCTTCCTTCAGGTTCATTTCAACCGGACTTCCGGCTCCTTCTATGACAATGATATCATTACCGTCAGCGAGTTTTTCATATGAATCAAGTATCTCAGGGATGAGTTTTTTCTTATACTCCGTATACTCTCTCCAATTCATGTTTCTCACAGGTTTTCCGAGAACTATGATCTGGGATGAGGAATTGGAATCAGGCTTAAGAAGCACGGGGTTCATTTCCTTAACCGGCCTGCATCCCGCAGCAAAAGCCTGCTGCGCCTGAGCTCTCCCTATCTCGCAGCCTTCGTCGGTGACATAGGAATTAAGAGCCATGTTCTGGGATTTGAAGGGGGCGCATTTTTTTCCGTCGTGAAAAAAGACTCTGAGGAGTCCCGCAGTGATCATGCTTTTTCCAACACCGGACATGGTGCCCTGGATCATCAGATTTTTAGTCATAGTAATTCCTTTAATGCAGAAAGCAGTTCGTCATTTTCTGAGTGCTTACGTATCCCGATACGGAATGTCCCTCTGCCTCCAATCCCTTTATAGCTGCTGCAGTCGCGGATCAATATACCCTTTTCAAGCAGTTTGTCGTAAAGAGCTGCACCTGACCTGAAAAAAATAAAATTTGCATCCGAGGGAGTAACATCCAGTCCCATTTGAGACATTTCCTGCCACATATACTCTCTCTCGTTTGCCACGTACTCTGTACTTTTATCCGCAAACCCACCTTCACCGCAAAGAGCGGTCATGGCTTTTTCGGCAGGCCCTGATATATTCCATTCCGGCAGCCCGGCATTTATCAGATCTGCAAGACCGGCATTCGAACAAACGGCATATCCGAGCCTAAGTCCCGGGCAGCAGTAAAGCTTAGTAAAGGATCTTATGATGATCAAACTAATATCTTCACAAATAAAATTAGCGAAAGTACATTTTTTCCGGTCTGTCACAAATCCCATGAATACTTCATCGGAAAGCAGTGTGCTTCCCGCTTTCTTACAAGCAGATACTATCTCTTTCATGTGGTCCGGAGATAGCACCCGGCCTGTGGGATTTGCGGGAGATCCAATGACAATAAGATCATAATTTTCGGAAGTGATCTGTGAAATAAAATCTGATTCATCATCCGGATCAGAGTAGCTTACATTGCATCCCGCATTTTCAAATGCTCTTTCATATCCTGCAAAGACAGGAAGTTTTACGAGAACCTTCTTCCCCGCATATGCATGGGCAGTGGCCATGATAATTTCCGATGCTCCGCTTCCGGGAATTATCATATCTTTTTTTACGGGATTTTCTTTTTCTGAATATCTGTTATTTTCATATCCGGCGATGGTCTGCCTAAGAGCAGTATATCTGATATCGGGATAAAGGCTTACCGACCGGATACTTTCTGATACCGCTTTCTCCACGCTTTCAGGGCATCCCAGAGGATTCAGATTTACCGAAAAATCCAACCTTATGTTTTTTTCGTATATATCAC
>ONTX01000140.1 GCA_900320825.1 uncultured Lachnospiraceae bacterium
GATATCCTGGTATTGATAAGGGACGGAGTATGTGTTGTCCCTACAAGAAATATAATCCTGAAAAATGGAGATATACTGGTCTGCAAAAAAGTAAACTAGATCAGTTTTCTTTGTGCAAGCCTCTTCAAAAGTCTTACGCGATAACGGATCATCTTAAGAACCGGGTCGTGTGAAAGACCTGTCTGATTGCCTTCGTGGCGTCTGTATCTCACAAGCTTATCCTTCATAAAAACAGGCTTCAAAAACTGCCCGTGTTTTTTTTCAAGGACAAGTCCTATCCACTGGTCATGCATTTTGATATCGGTGGGAATAGGCAGTATAACCTTTAAAAATTCACGTCTGAAAGCCATACAGCATCCGATATAACTGTTTTTGATAATGTTCCTCGCAAAACCGGGACGACATTTTTTCAATGCAAAAAACGAAGGTGCGAGGACCTTCTTATTGTCTGAATCCACAAGCACCGCATCATGTACCACCAAAGATGCATCACTGCGCAAAAACTCACCGAGAACCTTTTCTACTTTACCGTCCTCCCACTGATCGTCCTGATCCGCAAGAAAAATGAACCTGCCTCCCGCAAGTTTAAGAACAGAATTGATGTTTGAAATGATGCCTTTCCCGGGACCCGGAACGACTCTGACTCTTTCATCGTTTTTTTCAAACTCACTGATGATAGTAGGTGTGCTGTCTGTAGATCCGTCATCGGATATTATAAGTTCATCATCTGCCGTCAGCTGCTTTAAGATCGACCTGATCTGTTCGGTTATGTATTTTTCACCGTTATATGAGCAAAGACATACACTGATCCTCTTATGAAGACTCATGAAAGTTTCCACCCCCACTTGTTAAAATACTTCACCATGGAACTTAAATGTATCAGGAAAAGTTTAAGACTCCTGTGAGATCCTTTGTTCCAGTAATGAACAACCGATGCCCCGGGATAATACATGCATTTATGATCCTGTCTTACCTTACGGCAAAGATCGGCATCCTCCATATAAAGGAAAAACCTCTCGTCGAATCCGCCCACCTTTTTAAAAACAGAAGATCTTACGCACAAAAAAGAACCCTGCGGAAAAGGAACCTCGTGGCAGACCTCATAATCTGCGTCCTGCATGGTGTGGTATGCATATCTTTTTTTGAATCCAAAGGGAATAAATCTTCGAAGGAAAAGATCCGTGACAGTAGGATCCCTTCTGTATACGGAAAGGAGATTCCCGTCATTATCCGTAAGCCTGGGAACTGCCGCACCTATGCCGGGATCATTTTCCATATATTCAACCAGCTTGTCCACGGCATCTGTCTTAAGGAGAACATCGGGATTGACCACAAAAAAGAATTCGCTGCCATCACCCGCTTCTTTAAAGGAAGCATTATGACCGGCACCAAAACCCACATTTTTCGGCATATCGATGATACGGACATCAGTATATCCTGAAGCGATTTCTTCGATGACTTTCCTGTCTCCGCCGTTATGAACCAGTATGATCTCCCTGTCTGTGGAAGTGCATCGCTCAATGGAATCCACTGCGTTTCCTATACTGTCCTCTTCGCCGTAGTAGACAATGGAAATGAGCACCTTAGCCATAACTACTGTGCCCCCCTGCCGGTAAATACGATCTTGACGGTCTTTATCAGTATCATCAGATCCATCCAAATGGACCATTCCGAAATATACTTGGTATCAAGTTCCACAACTTCTTCAAAATTCCTGATCTCGCTCCGGCCGCTTACCTGCCAGAGACCTGTAAGACCGGGATTGAATCCGAGTCTTGCCTTATGATGAGCCTCATATTTTTCATACTCATCAACCGTGGGCGGTCTGGTTCCCACAAGGCTCATATCGCCCTTTAGAACGTTCCAGAACTGGGGAAGCTCATCTATGGAATGCTTCCTCATAAAATGACCGACAGGTATGATCCTGGGATCATTCTTAACCTTGAACATATTGCCGTCCATCTCATTCTCGGCTTCAAGTTCCTTCTTCATCTCATCTGCACCGGGATACATGGAACGGAATTTGTAAAGTTTGAATCTGCGCCCGTTCTTTCCGACTCTTTCCTGGGAAAAGAAAATGCTTCCCGGGGACTGGATGAAAATGATGGGGCCGAATATAACGGTACAGATAATGGTGATCACAAGACCGATCAGGCTTCCGAAGATATCCATTATCCTCTTAACAAGAAGCTGGGGACCGGTGGTGATCCTGATACTTGTGGTAAGAACGGAGTAGCCTCCGCAGTTTTCTATGACTCTGTTCATTCCGTAATCATCACGCCTGACCAGTCTGTAATGAACGGTAATACCCATTTTGAGGAGTTCCTCTGCATAGAACTGTGCCCAGTCGAGATTGTTATTGGAGATAAACACCTCGTCGACCACATTATTCTTGGCATATTCATAAAAACTCTTAAGATCGGATACAACGGGGAAATGAAGGATTTCCTCACCCACAGCCGATTTATCACTGAAAACAAATCCGCTGAACTTGAATTCATGGAACCTGTCCCTGGAAAAATCCTTTACTATATCCTCTGCCTCACTGCTTTCGCAGATCACAATAAGTCTGGGACGGTTTTTCGATGAAAGCATCCTGACCCTGACTATCCTCTTTAGGACAGTTCTGCTGAACCAGAGGGCAAAAAATGATATGAACCAGAACAAATACCAGAAAAGACGGGAATAGATCTCGCTTCGTTTGAACGAAACGACATAAAGGTTAAGACCTATAAAGATAAGGGCAGAATGAATGAAGCTGTGCCTCATCTCAACGAAAAACATCCTGCGGATGATGCCGCTGTACGCATTGGTAAATGCGGCAAGACCCAGGGTCAGAAGAAGCACGACCATAGCCGCTCTTCCGTACCAGAATTCATAATAAGGAAGCTCCCATACCCTGAACCTGAGTATGTAGGCTATGATAAATGACAGCTGTAAAGTTAATACATCAAGAAGCATGAAATCAATATGCTTGACCCATCCTCTTGTAGTGCGTTTATACATTCTCTCTCCAAACGGCACACATTCTCAAAGGATCCATCAGAAGATCACCGTATGCCGAAAGTGCGGATAACAGGACTCGAACCTGCACGCTTTCGCACAAGAACCTAAATCTTGCATGTCTACCAATTCCATCATATCCGCAGAAATTTTTTGCCGTTTTTGCAAAAAACCATACTACTTATAATGTACAACAAAATGATGAAAATGACAAAAAATATGTGATTTTCAGGGATTATGTCACTCTCCGGAAATTGAAGAGATTCCCTCAACCAGAGCAGGCAAAAACTGCTGTTTTCTGGAGACTATACCCTTAAGATAGACATCTTTTGCATCGTCCTCTATCGGCGTCTGGAAACCGTTAACAAGAACCTCTTTTGCACCGTCTCCGGCCCAAATGACTTTCGACGATTCCGAAGGGATAAGGGTTGCCAGGAAAAATGACATATCAAGGTGTTCGGAGAGCATGAACTCCTTAATGTCGGCAAGTGCTTTTTCTTCCGCGATATTCGTTTCCTCTCCGGTCATGGCATTAACCTGTGAGATGCCAACCGAATAGCCGTCAATGGTAAACTTCTTAAAGTCCCTTCTGAGAAGCTGGAGACCTGTTTTTCCGTCAAAATCGCTTCCTGCCCTGAACATCTCCCTGGCAAAATCATCCTGCATTATGCCGGCTATATGCGCCAGTTCGTTTCCGCACTGAATATCAACATCCGTACAGGTAGGGCTCTTATAGATAAGCGTATCCGACAAGATAGCCGCGCACAGAAGTCCCGCCATTTCCGGTGTGACATCCACATGAGCTTCCTTGTACATCAGATAAACAATGGTTGAAGCGGATCCCAAAGGCTGGTTTCTGAAAAATACAGGAGAAACCGTCTCAACGGCACTGAGCCTGTGGTGGTCTATTATCTCAAGGATATTTGCAGTCTCGATTCCGGTAACTGCCTGGTTTTTTTCATTATGATCCATGAGAATGACCTGCTTGCGTCTTGCACCCAGGAGATTTCTTCTGGAGATCATACCTATGTAATCGCCTTTTTCATCAACGACAGGAAAGTATCTGTGGTGCTTCTGAGCCATTACAGGTCTGATGTCATCCGCAAAATCAGTTAATTTGAAGATCACAAGATCCTGGGTCTTCATGAAATAATCAACAGGGATTGCCTGGTCCACAAGTCTTGATGCGTTAAATGCATCGTATTTGGTTGCTATGATCTTGACGCCTTTTTCAGAAGCAAGATTTCTGACATTATCATCGGGCCTTGTTCCGGAACAGGTAATCAGGCATCCCGCACCTGCTTCAAGGCATTCCATGGAATCCTCGCTTCCGTCCGGAATGATAACGATATCCCCGGGAGACACACCTGCAGAGCCTTTCTGGGACACGATCACAGAACCTTTTTCAACACAGCCCCCGTCATCTCCCGATAAAAGACTGCCCTCCAAGGTTTCAATGATATTGGAAAAAGGAGTTTTGGAAAGAGCAAGTATTCCCCTGTCGTCGGTATCCATGTACGATCCGACGATGTCACCAAGGGTTATGACACCCTTTATCTTGCCCTCTTCGGTTATGGTAAGAGTGACAACATCCGCATCGTGCATGATGTTCCAGGCATTTCTGAGAGAAAGCTTGGGGGATATACCATGAATGGTATTGATATCCATGTCCATGACCTGGGTGCGGATATCCTTAATATACTCTGGAGGCTTTACACCGAACCTTGAAAGCACAAATTTAGTCTCATCATTTAAATGTCCGCATCTTATGGCTTTGTAGTTTTCTCCGGTGACTCTTCTTTTGAGTTCCGCATAAGCAAGGGCAGAGCAGACGGAATCCGTATCGGGATTCTTGTGTCCGATAACATATACAGGCCGCTTATCAGGTGAATACATTTGTTTCTCCTTTCGGTTTTCCCATGGAAATAATGTTTATTCTGCCGGTGTAAAATGAGGCATAAGTTCCAGTTTGTGAAGGTTCATTGCATGCATTCTGTCAATCTTTGCTTTTATCTCTTCATCTTCACATATGCCTGTTTCAATATATCTATCAAGCACATCGTATGAAAAACCTATCTTATCTTCATCACTGAGACCGCTGAGTCCGTCCGAAGGTGTCTTATGAACAAGTTCTTTCGGAAGACCGAGATAGTCTCCGATCTGCCTTACTTCCGTGACCGTAAGCATTGCAAGTGGCGACATATCCCCGGCACTGTCTCCAAACTTAGTGCTGTAACCGATATAGTCCTCGGATCTGTTACAGGTATTGATAACTCTGCCTCCGCCTTCTACTCCCTGTGCCACCGCATAAAGCGTGGTCATCCTGATCCTGGGCGGGATATTGATCTTTACATCCGATGTAATGACCGATCCGCTCTCTTCAAGATTTTTTTTAAGTGCGGCAGTGGTTTCGCCGATGTTAACAATAAAATGTTTTATATCAAGATAAGTTACAAGTTTTTTCGAATCATCAATATCGGACTGCTCACCGTCAGGCATCAGAACGCCGATCACCCTTTCTTTTCCAAGGGCACGGACCATGAGAGCCGCCGTTACGCTGGAGTCCTTACCGCCGGAAATTCCTATGACCGCAGTGCATCCCTTTCCGTTTTTTTCAAAATAGTCCCTAATCCATTCAGTAAGATCATTAACTGTTTTCTCGACATTTTTAAGCATTGCTTATCCCTCAAATTCAGCTCGTTCACATCACTCGTGTTTCATTCTCCAGTCGATACAGCGCTTAAGGTAATCAACATAGTCGGGATTTTTGCACATTCCCTTTCCTTCGGTATCCGATATCTTGGCAACGTCCTGAC
>ONTX01000343.1 GCA_900320825.1 uncultured Lachnospiraceae bacterium
ATTCGGAGACGGAAAGGATGCGGAAGAAATAAAGGCAGAGGGCTCCGGCATAACCGTAAAAAATACAAAGCCCGTAGAGATCAAGGGTGCCATGAAAGCAAACACCCTGGTTACAGAAGAGGGAGAACTTCAGACAGACGGAATCTTCATCTTAAGGGACCAGATCTCTGCGGCGTCCTTAGTCCCCGGTCTTGAGACAGAAGGTGGAAACGTAAAGTGTGCAAAGGACATGTCCACGAATGTCCCCGGCCTTTATGTGGCAGGTGACATTGCTGGCCCCCCGTACCAGCTTATCAAGGCATCCGGCGAAGGCCTTGTAGCAGCACTTTCCGCAGTAAAATATTTAACCGCACTCCGTTAAGGAGTGCGGTTTTTTTGTGTATTTTAAGTCCAAAATATGCTATGATAGTCTAGATTTACTTTAAATTGGACTACTGCACCCGAAGTTTGTTTATAAAGATCAAACAGGTAACACTATGAATATAGAAACTGTCACAAATCTGATAACACTGTTGTTCCCGGTCATCGGACTCATGGCCGCTCTTTTCAGATATACATACGCCCCCAAGCGTGGATGGCTGTACGTCAGCATTTATTTCCTGTCACGTATTCTCAGTGACTATTACTGGACGGTTTATACCTTTGTTATGAACGAGAACCCGGAAGGGGCAGAATTTGCCACCAACTTCGGCTGGAACTTTGCATATGTGGTACTTCTGTATATTGTGATAAAGCTTAAGTCTAAGGAATCAGCAAGATATTTTAATGTCCTGATGTTGCTTCCGGTTCCCCTCAATATAGTTCAGTTCCTTATCTATATCCAGTACGGTAATATCTTCAACAACGTATGGCAGGTGGGCCTTACAACTGTCATCGCATGTATCTGCTGCCAGTCCATCCTTTACTACATCAAAAATAAAAAATCCGGTGCATCCTTCCCATATTTGCATGCGGTTGTTCTTTCCACCATCATAATGGATTACACCATGTGGACGGCATCCTGCTATGACTGGTCCAGTGATTTTCTGAATCCTTATTACTATGCGGGTCTCATCGGAGGTATTGTCGTTATCTTCATGGCCCGTGCCGTGGGAAAAGATTATGAACAGGATGGCTTTTCCTATCCCGAACACAATGAAAAAGATATCAGATTCCAGCTTACTCTTCAGGTAATTGCCCTCCTTGTCATCATCGGATGTTTTGGAGGCGGAATCTACATTTCATCATGGGTTAAGCGTATTCTCTTTAACCAGGGAGCCAATGAACAAGCCTATGAAGTCATTTCCATAATGCTGTTTTTGATCTCGGTATTCCAGATCATAGTAATGCTTGCCGTTCTGTTTGTTATTTCCATGCGTAATAAGGATACCGAACAGGAAAAAGGAAACAGAGAAGTTAAAGGAAATAAGAGAGCGGGTATAATCCTTACATTCTTTGCTACTTTGTTGCTTATGATCTTCTCAGTCATCTATACTTCAAGACTTTTCTACAAAGTCTCTGTTACTGATATCTATGGTTCCGGAGAAGACTCAGCTGATAATGTTTCGGGGCTTCTCCTTAATTACCTTTCAAATGCCACATCATCCCTTGAAGTTACCGCAAATTCCGTTGACTTTATGCTCAGGGACGGAGAACCTCAGGTCAAGATCTGCCAATATATCACATATCAGACCCTGAAGATTCAGGATAAGTTCAGTGAAGACTTTACCGGTGTGTACTCATATATAAGGGATGATTACATGGATGGATCCGGATGGGTGCCGCCTGAAGATTATGATGCCACCACAAGAGACTGGTACAATGAAGCAATCGCAGCAGGGGGCAAGATCATCATAGTATCCCCTTATGTGGACGCCCAGACCGGCGATGTAGTTATTACTATATGTAAACAGATCTCCGACGGAAGTGCTGAGGACGCTTTCGAAGGAAGTGAAAATGTCGTTGCTCTGGATGTAATTATCAACTACATACAGGAAGTTGTTGAGAGTGCAAATGTTAACGGAAAAGGTTACTGCATGGTGGTCAACAGCGACGGAATGATCGTTGCACATAAGGACAGGAATATGGTTGGATCGGATTTCACCGATTTCTTTGACCCTGAGCTTTTCAATATGATCATTTCGGAAGATACACGGGAAGGCGGAAACATCACTTACGATGATAATGTATTTTTCGTCCAGCCGGTGAATGAACAGTGGTTTGTTGTCATGGCCATTGAAAATTCCGAGCTCTTTGAGGAGACCAATTCACAGCTTAGCGTTAATGTACTGGTATCTCTCCTGATATTTGCATTCATCGCACTTTTCTACTTTATCGGTTATAAAAACGAGCAGGCATTTTCCAGCAAGATGCAGAAAATGCGCATCGACCAGCAGAAGCAGGAATATGATGCCGAAGTGCTCAGGCTTGAGAAAGCAGCGGCAGAGGAAGCAAGTAAGGCCAAGAGCTCATTCCTTGCGGATATGTCCCATGAAATAAGGACACCCATTAACGCTATTCTGGGAATGAATGAGATGATCTTAAGGGAGTCAAACCAGAAGGACATCCTTGAGTATTCCCGTAATATAGGCGTATCCGGGAGAAATCTCCTGCAGCTGATAAACAGCATTCTTGATTTTTCCAAGATCGAAGACGGAAAAATGGAGATCGTACCGGTCCGTTATTCGGTAAGATCTCTCATAGCATATCTTGTAAATTCAATCTCCGAAAGAGCACGTAATAAGGGTCTTGAACTCCGTCTTGATATTGACGAGAACCTGCCTTCGGAGCTGTTTGGTGATGATACCAGGATCAATCAGGTTATTGTTAACCTCCTTACCAATGCCGTTAAATATACGGAAAAAGGTTCCGTCACCCTTACCGTAAAACAGAAAGAAAGACGCGGAGAAACAGCCGTTATCTATGTGGAAGTACGTGACACCGGTATCGGAATCCGTAAAGAAGACATGGCTAAGCTTTTCGAATCCTTCGAAAGACTTGACGTGGTAAGGAACCGTAACATAGAAGGAACCGGACTCGGAATGTCCATTGTCACAAAGCTCTTAAAACTTATGGACAGCGAACTTAATGTTCAAAGTACCTATGGAGTTGGCTCGGTCTTTTCTTTTGAACTGGTTCAGAAGATCGAAGATGATTCTCCCATCGGAAAATATGATATCGCAAGTGCAAATGCGGTTGATACCGGAGTTGCGGAGTTTACTCTGTATGCTCCCGACGCGCACATTCTTGTGGTTGACGATACCAGGATGAATATCATGGTTGCGGTAAATCTTCTTAAGACCACCGGTATAAAGATAGATACAGCATCCGGCGGACATGAAGCTGTTAATCTGGCGGAGCACAACAAATATGATGTGATCCTTATGGACCAGAGAATGCCCGGAATGGACGGCACCCAGGCTCTTAAAGCCATCAGGGCGCTGGAAAGCGGAATGAACAAAGAGACTCCCGTTATCTGCCTTACAGCCGATGCCATAAGAGGTGCAAGAGCTCATTACATGGCAGAGGGATTTAACGACTATCTCACCAAGCCCGTTGACGGAAGTGCTCTTGAAAAGATGCTCCTGACTTATCTGCCGAAGGAGCTTATTAAGAACAAAAATGACAGCGTATCTTCAAAGGAAAAAACCGGTGAAGATGCAGATAGTATGATACATGTCAAAGCTCTTGAAGAAGGCGGTCTTAACATCAGAGAAGCCATGTCTTTCTGCAGGAATGACGAAGAGATCTTCAGGGAAATTCTTATAGAGTTTGTAAATTCCTCAACCGAAAAGATGAGGGATATGGAAAAACACTACTCCGAAAAGCGCTGGGATGACTATGTGATACATGCCCATTCATTAAAGAGCAGTGCAAAGATAGTCGGAGCCTCAAAACTGTCGGAAATGGCAGCCGGACTCGAAACTGCCGCCAAGGAGGGTGATTCCGAGGGCATTGAACGTGATCACGAAAAAACAATGGAGCTTTACAGACAGGTTGTCATGCTTATCAGCAGAAACCTGAAGGTTTCGAAACCTGATTCGGAATCTGATGAAAACGTTATGGAATTTTATCCTAAGAATGATAAGTAATATATAAAACGAAAGGTCGGATATTTATGGATGACATGATTGAAATCAGATGGCACGGAAGAGGAGGACAGGGTGCAAAGACCGCAAGCCAGCTTCTTGCGGACGCTGCGTTTATGTCCGGGAAATACGTTCAGTCATTTCCCGAATATGGTCCCGAAAGATCCGGAGCACCCATCACGGCTTACAACAGGATCTCCGCGGAAAGATGCTCTATTCATTCCAACATTTACGATCCCGATTACGTTGCCGTTGTTGACGAGACACTTCTTGAAAGCGTAGACGTTACTGCAGGTCTCAGCAAGGACGGAGCGGTGATCATCAACTCTTCCAAGACTCCGGAGGAACTCAGA
>ONTX01000205.1 GCA_900320825.1 uncultured Lachnospiraceae bacterium
CTTATAAATGAAAGAATTCATCATCACAAATGATATGGCATCCCAGCGCCTTGATAAATTCATTAAAAGGCAGCTTCCTTTGTGCCCATCGGGCCTTTTATACAAACAGCTCCGCAAAAAAAATATCACTTTAAACGATGGTAAAGCCACCGGAAGCGAGATAATAAAAGAAGGGGATTCTGTAAAGATCTGGTTTTCGGATGAGACCATCGAAAAGTTTGTATCAGATAAAAAAACCGATATCTCAAAATATCTGGCTGTTTATGATAAATACAAAAATAGTATTGAAGTAATAAAAGAATCACAGGAAGAAGGTTATATTGTTTTCAACAAACCTGCAGGCATTCTTTCACAGTCAGATAAAAGCGGGGACCCTTCTGTAAACGATTACCTGATAGGTTATCTTTTTGCCAATAACAGGATAACCGAAGAATCCTTTAAGATTTCAAAGCCCTCAGTCTGCAACAGACTGGACAGAAATACATCCGGACTTATTTTTTGCTCAATGGATCTTAAGGGCGTCAGATACTATGATTCAAACATAAAAAACGGCGGAGATAAATATTATCTTGCTCTGGTAAACGGCAGATTCGGCAAAGAAGGCATTTTCGAAGATTACGTAAAAAAAGATGCAGAAGATAACAAGTTAATTTTTGTCAGCAAGGATGATCCGGATGCACTTTACATAAAAACAGGATTTGAACTTGTTAGAGCAGCAGATGACATTTCTCTTGTAAAAGCACATCTTTTCACAGGAAGAAGCCATCAGATCAGAGCACATCTTTCACATCTGGGTTTTCCTATTTCAGGCGATCCTAAATACGGAAATAAAAACAGTAGCATCAAAGCACTCCGACAAATGCTCCATGCATATGAAATTGTTTCATCAGAAAACGATAACAACATAAAACTGGTGGCACCGCTTCCCGATGACATGGAAAAACTCTGCAAAAAACATTTCGGTCCTTCAGAGGATTATTTAAAATGACAACCTGGAAATCAAGAGGTCTCAGAGGATCCACTCTTGAAGACCTTATCAACAGATCAAACGAAAAATATGATGAAGCGGGACTTGCTCTGGTTCAAAAAATCCCAACGCCCATAACTCCCATCAATATAGACAAGGCCACAAGGCATATTACCCTTGCATATTTTGATCAGAAAAGTACCGTTGACTATATCGGAGCGGTTCAGGGAAATCCCATTTGCTTTGATGCCAAGGAATGTGCTGCCGATACATTTTCGCTCAGTAATATCCATGCACACCAGGTTGAGTTCATGAGAAAATTCGAAAAACAGGGTGGTATCGCATTTTTTCTGATCTATTTTACCGGAAGGGACGAACTCTATTACCTGCCTCTTCAGATGCTTGAATATTTCTGGGAAAGAGCACAAAGCGGAGGCCGTAAATCCTTCAGACACGATGAACTTAATCCGGATTACATAATCGAAGAAAAACCCGGCATACCTGTACCTTATCTTGATAAAGTTAAGACGGATCTTGCAGACAGACCCGAATGAGAAAAAATGGATAAAAGAAAAAATACAAATCAGTTAAAAACCAAATTAAGACCGGAAACTATTCCTTTTTCCGAATATCCGCGACCACAGTTTGTAAGAGACACAAAGTGGCTTTCACTTAACGGAAAATGGGATTGCGGGGTTAATGTTCCTTTTCCTCTGCAGTCTGTGTTATCGGGCTTTGATAAGCTTCCGGACTTTAACGGAAAATATCCCGATGAATATGATTACCATACTACATTTTCCTATAAGAAATCTGATATGAGAGCACTGCTTCATTTCGGAGCCGTGGACCAGATCTGCGATGTTTTTGTGGACGGTAAACCTGCCGGTCATCACGAGGGAGGATACATTCCTTTCACTTTCGATATCACAGATCTTTTAAGCGAAGAAGAAAAACACGATATAAAAGTCCATATAAAAGATACTCTGGATCTTGATTATCCTTACGGTAAACAGTCAAAAAATCCCAAGGGCATGTGGTATACGCCTGTAAGCGGTATATGGCAGAGTGTATGGATCGAAGAAGTTCCCCGGGATTATATCAGATCTGTTAAGATAACTCCTGACTCAATGGGAGTAAGGCTTATCATAGATGGCGATGCGGAGCAGTATACCATAGAGGTATTTGAACCTGTTATTGGTCATAATCCTGCAACTCTTATCATGAACCCCCGGGATGCCGTCATCACACAGGAAAATGCAGATTACGGAACCGGAGAAAAAACAGGAAATCATGCAGGGCATTTTTCTGTATCCGTTGATAATGAGATCATTTATAACAGATCCGGCAATACGAAAGTTCCTGCCGAGATAATTGACCGTAAAACCTATAACGGAAACAAAACATATATCGAGATCAAAGATCCCAAAGCCTGGACTCCGGACACTCCTTATTTGTACGGTATAAGGATAAGTTCAGAGACCGACTGCATTGTGACTTATTTTGCGGTAAGGACTGTGGAAATACACAGTCTCAGAGGTTATCGCAGGATATTCTTAAATGACAGGCCGGTATTTTTCCATGGTGTTCTTGATCAGGGCTATTATCCTGAGGGGATCTTTTTACCCAATAAAGAAGAAGGATATGTTTCCGATGTGCGTTCCATGAAGGAACTTGGCTTTAATACATTAAGAAAACATATCAAGATAGAACCACCCGTATTCTACGTTGCCTGCGATGTCCTCGGTATGATCGTATGGCAGGATATGATCAACAACTCCGATTATAAATTCTTAAGAGATACGATCTTTCCCACATTCGGGATCAAGGCCAAGACCGATCTTTTCACACATAACAATCCTGCAAGCAGGAAGATATTTGAAGATCATATGATACAAACCGCAGAGTATCTCTATAATTATCCCTGCATATGCTATTACACGATCTTTAACGAAGGATGGGGGCAGTTCGAAAGCGACAGGCTTTATCTTGAATTGAAAGAATACGATACCACAAGGATAGTGGATTCCACATCCGGATGGTTCAGACAGTTCAAGAGTGATGTAGTAAGTAAACATGTATATTTCCATAAAGTCGCCAGGCTGCTTCATCCTCATCATCCCGTGGTCATCTCGGAATTCGGCGGATATGATTACAGGGAAAAAGATCATATCTTTAACCCGGGTGGCAATTACGGCTATAAAAATTTCACGGATAAACAATCATTAAACAGCGCACTTCTTCAGCTTTATAAAAAAGATATCGTTTCATATATGAGTTCGGGATGCTGCGGCTCCATCTATACACAGCTTTCCGATGTTGAGGACGAGACAAACGGTATTTATACATATGACAGACAAGTATGCAAACTAGACAGAAAGACATGCCTTAAGATATCTGAAGATATATTCCGTGAATTCGCCAGAAGTACCATGGAATAAGATTTGACAAGTATGTAATCATATAATATAATTCACTTTGTTACCAAATTAGCACGTTAGCAGACTAAAGTGAAACAAAGATTAAGGATCATATCAAGATGAACAAAAACCTATTGCACACGCCTGACGGAGTACGGGATATATACGGAAAAGAGTATGACAATATCAAATTTGTCAGAAATACCATATCCACAGTGATAGAAAATTACGGATATACCGAGATACAAACTCCGAGTTTTGAATTCTTTGATGTGTTTTCCAAGGAAGTGGGAACCATTCCTTCAAAGGAACTTTACAAATTCTTTGACAAGGATAATGAGACTCTTGTATTAAGACCGGACTTTACACCTCCCGTCTGCAGATGCGCCGCTAAGTATTTCATGGATGAAAACAAACCCATCCGTCTTACATATACCGGCCAGACATTCCAGAATATCTCATCACTTCAGGGTAAGCTTTCGGAGACACTTCAGCAGGGAGCCGAACTCATAGGCGATCCAACGGTATTTGCCGATGCCGAGATGGTAAGCATCGTTATAGACTGTCTGCTTGAAACGGGACTTGAGAATTTCAGGATCTCAATTGGCGAGGTTGATTATTTTAAAGGACTTTGTAAGGAAGCCGATCTTTCCGAAGAAACAGAAAACGAACTCAGAAGCCTTATTTCATCCAAAAATCCCATAGCTGCTGCAGAACTTCTGAACAGCTGCGATATCAAAGAAGAGATGAGGGAGAAGCTTTTAAAGGTTTCCGATATTTTTGCGGATCACGGTATGCTCTCCGAACTTCTTGATTCCGCAGAAAATGACATTTCAAGAGAAGCCGTCAAAAGACTCATGAAACTTTACGACCTTCTTAAATTACGCGGATTTGATAAGTATGTTTCATTTGACCTGGGCATGCTTTCCAAGTACGGATACTATACAGGTATTGTCTTCAAGGCTTATGCACCCAGCGCAGGTTCACCTGTTGCAACAGGAGGCAGGTATGATAAGCTTTTATCATATTTCGGAAAAGATGCACCTGCCGTGGGATTTGTGATCCAGACCGATGACGTTGAGAAGATCCTTGAGAGACAGGAAATCTCTTTCCCCGAAAAAGAAGAGATAACTGAAGTATATTTTAACGAATCTGATGAAGAAAGTTATAAGAAGGCACTTGAGGCTGCATCTGCACTTCGCGGTCTTGGACAGAGAGCTTTACTTGTAAACCTTACGAGAGAAAAAAGATGAAAAATTATGACGATTATCTGACCTTTGCCCTGGGCAAGGGAAGACTCTCCAACAAAACAATGGAGATATTTGAAAAAGCGGGAATAAGATGTGAAGAGATGAAGGATCCCAATTCAAGGAAACTTATCTTCACCAGCGAAGAAGACAAGATGAGATTCTTCCTTTCCAAAGGTCCCGATGTTCCCACATATGTCGAATACGGTTCTGCGGATATCGGAGTTGTGGGAAGAGATACAATACTTGAAGAAAACAGAAATGTACACGAGATACTGGATCTGGGATTCGGAAAATGCAGAATGTGTGTATGCGGTCCCGAATCAGCAGCAGAAAAACTTAAGCACCGTGAACGTATCAGGGTTGCAAGCAAGTATCCCGTCATAGCCAGGGAATATTTCAACAATACAAAGAATCAGACTGTTGATATCATAAAACTTAACGGTTCCGTAGAACTGGGACCCATAGTAGAACTTGCGGATGTCATAGTCGATATTGTTGAAACGGGTTCAACACTTAAGGAAAACGGTCTGGTTGTGTTAGAGGAAATATGTCCACTTTCTGCCAGAATGATCGTAAATCCCGTAAGCATGCAGCTTAAGTCCGAAAGAATAAAAGATCTTGTTCTTAAAATAAGACAGTTCATCTGATTGGAGACAGTAATGAAGATCATTGACCTTAACAAAGAAACAATTAACGATATTACAAGCGCTCTTTTAAAAAGATCACCTTCCCAGTATACGGAATATGAAAATACCGTAAACAGCATTCTTGCTGATATCAGGGAAAAAGGTGACGAAGCTCTTTTTGAATACACCGCAAAATTTGACGGTTTTACATTAACTCCCGAAAATATTACGGTAACTAAAAAAGAGATAGAAGATGCTTACGCAGAGCTTGATCCCGAATATATCGAAGTCATAAAAAAGGCTGCAGAAAACATAAGGGATTTTCACTCAAAGCAGCTGAGGAATTCCTGGTTTGAGACAAAACCCGACGGAAGCCTGCTTGGAATGAAGATCACCGCTCTTGAAAAAGTCGGTGTATATGTTCCCGGCGGAAAGGCAGCTTATCCTTCGTCCGTTCTTATGAATATCGTACCGGCAAAGGTTGCGGGAGTTGATAAGATCTATATGTGCACACCTCCAGGCAAGACCGGAAAGATAAATGCCGGAACTCTTGTTGCCGCAGATATAGCAGGTGCCGATGTTATATTCAAAGCAGGAGGTGCACAGGCAATAGGAGCCATGGCTTTCGGGACAGAGTGCATACCCAAAGTCGATAAGATCACAGGCCCCGGAAATATCTTTGTAGCTCTTGCAAAAAAAGCTGTATACGGCTTTGTAAGCATTGATTCCATAGCAGGACCTTCCGAGGTTATGGTACTTGCTGATGAAACAGCAAATCCTCACTATGTTGCAGCAGATCTTTTAAGCCAGGCTGAACATGACGAACTTGCAAGCGCAATCCTTGTTACAACCGACAGATCCCTTGCGGATAAAGTAAATGCAGAGATCGAAGAGTATCTTAAGACTCTTTCAAGAGCAGATATTATCAGAAAATCCCTTGATAATTACGGATTTGCACTTATCGCATCAAACATTAACGATGCAATAGATGCAGTTAACACCGTGGCTTCCGAGCATCTTGAGATCCTTACAAAGGATCCTTTCGATACCATGACAAAGATAAGAAATGCCGGAGCCATATTCCTTGGAGAATATTCATCGGAACCTCTGGGAGACTATTTTGCCGGTCCCAATCATATACTTCCCACAAACGGAACCGCAAGATTTTTCAGCCCCGTTAATGTGGATGATTATATTAAAAAGAGCTCTGTGATATATTATTCTAAAGAGGCTCTTAAAAGAGACAGTAAATCAATAGAGCTGTTTGCCAATAACGAAGGACTTACGGCTCACGCAAACAGCATTCACGTAAGATTTGAAAACGAATAAAAATAATTTCAAGGAGGTTTTTCATGCCCGCTTCAAAGAAATTAAGACAGGCCGAAATAAACAGAAAAACAAAAGAAACGGATATAAAGATAAAGATTGATCTGGATGGAACAGGAAAAAATAAGATCGATACCGGCATCGGGTTTTTCGACCATATGCTGACTGCTTTTTCAAAGCACGGTTTTATGGATCTTGACTGCACAGTTAAAGGAGATCTTAAAGTCGACGGACATCACAGCGTTGAAGACTGTGGAATCGTTCTGGGAGAAGCCATAAAAAAAGCCCTGGGAGACAAAGCCGGAATATCAAGATACGGATATTTTATCCTTCCCATGGATGAAGCCCTTGTACTTTGCAGCATCGATCTTTGCGACAGACCTTTCCTGGGATTTGATTATGAATATAAAGTTCCCATGATTGGTGAGCTTGATACCGAGCTTGTTAAGGAATTTTTCTATGCTGTAAGTTACTCTGCCGGAATGAACCTTCACATCAAGGTTTTGTCTGACGGAAATGCTCATCACGTTACCGAAGCCATGTTCAAAGCTTTTGCAAAAGCTCTTGATATGGCGGTTTCAAAAGATGCACGTATAAACGGAGTGCTTTCAACGAAAGGAGCTCTTTGATGTTTATAAAGAGATTTCTGCCCTGTATATATATCAAAAACGGAAGTGCGGTAACATCGGAGGAAGATGATAGCATTATTGAAGCCGATGCATATTCTCTTGCAATGAAATACTGCAGGAATCAGGCAGACGGTATAATCATTTATGACCTTTCCGAAGGAATGGGAGATGAAGCCCACGAAGATACTCTTAAGATCATAAGAGCGATCTGCGGAGATTCCGAGATTCCCGTTCTTGCATCAGGCAATATCAATAAGCTTGAAGATGTTAAAAAACTGATCTACGCAGGATGTTCAAAAGTAATTCTTGATTATGACAAAGAAGTAAACATACTACTTACTTCAGCAGCATCAGGAAGATTCGGAAAGGACAAGATCTATGTTTCAGTATCATTCCCACAGACTGTCCAGAAAAATATAGAAGACCTGGACAGAAGTCTTCTTACGGGAACAGATACCAATTACCATTCCGGAAACGATGCAGATACCGGCAAAGTCAGGGATCTTGCCATGAAATATGCATCAGGAGTGATTCTTAAGAATATCCACGCTCTTGATCTTATCGAATCCGAAATGGATCTACCCATCGTAATCTGTGCAAAAGATCTGGCCTTTAATAAGATAATCGATTATCTGAAAAAAGAATCAGTATCCGGAGTATCGGGAAATGTGGTCTCCCTTAATTCAGACGAGATCTCATCCATCAAAGAGATATGCTCGGATAACGGCATTCCCATAAGACGTATAGAGAGCAAATTAAAGTGGTCCGATTTTAAGAAAGGTCCGGATGATCTTGTTCCTGTCATCGTCCAGGATTACAAAAACGATGAAGTTCTCATGCTTGCTTACATGAACGAAGAAGCATTTCTTAATACCCTTTCCACCGGGCTTATGACATATTATTCAAGAAGCAGGAATGAGCAGTGGGTAAAGGGTGAGACCAGCGGACATTACCAGTATGTAAAATCCCTGACAGCCGATTGTGACAAAGATACCATACTGGCCAAGGTTTCACAGGTTGGTGCGGCATGCCATACAGGTTCCCGTTCATGCTTTTTCAATGACATAACTGACAGGGATGAGACTGATAATTCAAATCCTCTTCTGGTATTTGAAAAAGTATATGACGTTATAAAAGACAGAAAACTTCATCCCAAAGAAGGATCATATACCAATTATCTCCTGGATAAGGGACTTGATAAGATCCTTAAAAAACTTGGAGAGGAAACCAGTGAAGCCATCATTGCAGCCAAAAACCCTGATAACCAGGAAGTTGTTTACGAGCTCAGCGATCTGCTTTATCATATGATGGTACTAATGGCTCTCAAGGATATCTCCTGGGAGGATGTCACTGCGGAACTGGCAAGAAGATAATGGATTCAGATTTATTTCTTTCAAATGACATCTTAATGTCAATAGAAAAACCCGAAAGATATATCGGACATGAAGTCAATTCGGTAATAAAGGACCCTGATAAAGTCAGGGTCCGTTTTGTGATGTGTTTTCCCGATGTGTATGAGATAGGGATGAGCCACCTTGGTATACAGATACTCTACGATATGCTTAATTCATATGATGATGTTTGGTGTGAAAGAGTATATTCACCCTGGGTGGATCTGGACAGGATAATGAGAGAAAAGAAGATCCCTTTGTTTTCTTTGGAATCCCAGTCCCCTGTTAAAAATGCTGATTTTCTGGGGATGACACTCCAATACGAAATGTGTTATACAAACATCCTACAGGTCCTGGATCTTTCCGGAATCCCAATTGAAAGCAAAGACAGAAGTGAAGATGATCCCATTGTCATAGGCGGAGGTCCCTGTACTTATAATCCCGAACCCATTGCACAGTTTTTCGATCTTTTCTATATCGGTGAAGGTGAAACCAGATACAGAGAGCTTCTGGATCTTTATATAAAATGTAAAGAAGAGGGATATTCAAGAGAAGTTTTTCTTTATAAAGCTTCCCGGATCCCCGGAATCTATGTGCCTTCCCTTTACCAAGATGAGTATAACGAAGACGGAACTCTCAGGTCATTTATCCCGGTAAAACCCGGAGTTCCGGAAAAAGTAAAAAAAGAGATTGTAAAAGATCTGGATGATACCAGCTATCCCGAAAAGCCCGTTGTTCCTTACATAAGGAGTATTCAGGACAGGGTTGTTGCGGAGATAATGAGGGGCTGTATCAGAGGATGCAGATTCTGCCAGGCAGGAGAACTTTACAGACCCGTCAGGGAAAGAAGTGTGGATTTTCTTCTTTCCAAGATCTTTAAAATGCTGGATTCCACCGGATATGAAGAGGTATCCTTAAGTTCACTTTCATCCAGCGATTATACCCATCTGCCCGAACTTTTGGATAAACTCATAGAAGAATGTGAGAAAAGAAAAGTTAATATCACTCTGCCTTCTCTCAGAATAGATGCATTTTCCCTTGATGTCATGAACAAAGTCGAAGACATCAAGAAAACTTCCGTTACTTTCGCCCCTGAAGCAGGTTCCCAGAGGCTCAGGAACGTGATAAACAAAGGGCTGACGGAAGAAGATATACTTTCAGGTTCAGAGCAGGCAATTCTTGGAGGATGGACAAAATTCAAGTTCTATTTCATGCTGGGCCATCCCTTTGAAAAAGATGACGACATATATGCCATAGGGGATCTTGCAAATAAGGTCGCGGCCAGGTTTTTTGAACTTATGCCCAAAGAAAAGCGTACAAACGGCCCTATTTCAATAACCGTAAGCACCTCATTTTTCGTCCCCAAGCCCTTTACCGCATTTCAGTGGGCTCCACAGTGTACAAAGGACGAATTTATCGAAAAAGCCTATAAATGCAGGGAGGGTATCGCCGGACAGCTTAACCAGAAAAGGATTCATTACAACTGGCATGACGCTGATACCAGCGTTATAGAAGCCCTTCTTGCAAGAGGTGACAGGAAAGTGGGAGAGGTAATAAAAAAAGTCTACGAAAAAGGTGGAATCTATGATGCCTGGTCAGATTATTACGATCACGACAGATGGTTGGATTCTTTGAAAGAGTGCGGTCTTTCCCTTGATTTCTATGCATTCAGAGAAAGAAACGAAGATGAGCTTTTCCCCTGGGATTTCATTGATATCGGCGTAAATAAGGCATTTTTACTGCGTGAATACAAGAATGCAAGGGATGAGAAAGTGACCAAAAACTGCCGTGAAAAATGCGCAGGATGCGGAGCTTTTACCTTCGGAGCAGGTATATGTCCCGGGGCTTATAAAGGCTGAAAAAATTTAATTTAAAATATACAGAAATGGTCTTTTTACTTAATCTGAAAAATCACCTCAAAAAGGTGATTTATTCTTGATTTTACTGTATTTCCCCATGTTATCATGATATAATAATTTTGAATTATTATTAAGTTTTTTATGTTTAACGGGGAGAGAACATGGAAAAATTCAAGATTCTGATCACTGGAAAAAACCAGCCTTTAGTTGATGAACTTAAAAAGGATATTTCTGCGACTCATTCAATAATGAGTTGTTCTTTTACGTTTTCTGATATTGAAAATCATCTGGAAATGATAAGTCCCGGCCTTCTTATTATCTGTCTTCAGTCCGAACTGATGGACGATATCATAACACTGGACAATGTCAGCAAGATCACAAAAAAAGAAAATATCAAAACCTTTATCGCAGGAACCAAGGATGACTGCGAATACTATAACGATAATATCGACATAAAACCGGATAAGGCATTCCATGCACCTGTTTCCGTTGATGATATGATCTCAGAGATTGAAGCAGTCTCAGCAGAAAAAGACGATGACTTCGATATCACATCCATCATGGGTGCTGACGGTCATCTTGATATGCAGAAGGTCGTCAATTATGAATACGTTCAGGCAAAACCCCAAGTCGATCCTCTTGTCAGAAGAAGAGTACTTGTTATCGATGACAGTCCCATTATGCTGAGGCTTATAAAAGAACAGCTTTCCTGGAAATATGATGTTGCTGTAGCTGTAAGCGGTAAGATCGCATATAAATATCTTGAATCAAACTCCGTAAGCCTGATCCTTCTGGATTATGATATGCCCGGTGAATCCGGTCCGCAGGTCTTCGTAAAGCTCAGGGAAGATCCCAAATTAAAAAATGTTCCCATCATATTCCTCACAGGTGTAAATGATAATGCTCTTATAAAAAAGGCTCTTTCACTTGGACCTCAGGGATATCTCTTAAAACCTGTTGATAACGACAGACTAATGGAAACTGTAGCCAAGTTCATCGGATAAACGGAGGATTCTTCGGGAATGGTATTTAATGCCGTATTTATAGTTTTATCCATCATTATGTTTATATCCGGTATTTATGCTCTTAACTTTAAGAACAGTAAAAATAATATCGGATATATTATCAACTGCAGTATCTTGTTTTATCTGAACATCGTATGCGTTATCCTGCAGATGACAAACAAAATGACTACAGCGAAAATTCTGCTGCTGAGTTATCATGTTCTTATTCCGTGGTTTTTCTTTTTTCTTTCAAAAATGGTTTTTGATACAACTGGACTTAAAACAAAGACCAAAATTCCAAGGATAATATTTATACTTTTTGCTGCAATGCCTTCCGTTTTAGCAGGACTTAATCTTTTCGGATTTCATTTTATTTCCGTCAGCAAGAGAATCCTCTTCGGAAATCTTTGGTGGGTAACAACACCAACTGTCAAAAGTATCAGTTTTCTCAGCATTTATACATACTTTACACTAACCTTTGTATACAGCCTTTTTACACTGGTTTTATGTGTGATCGCATTTTTAAAAACTCCTTCCCTGTACAAAACTAAAAATTTCTTTTTCATGGGTACAAGTATTCTGTATTCCATTATTATATTGACATTTTTCTATTACAATATTCCCATAAGCATAGATATTCTCATCACTGACATAACTTTTATTTTCCTTTTTTACTTTGTTTTCGTATATTCGGATAACAAATTCATTAGCCACTCCATTAATTCATTTGCAAATGAAATGAGTGACGGAATTGTTGTTTATAACGTAAACAAAGAACTGATCCACGTAAATTCACTCCTTATAAA
>ONTX01000047.1 GCA_900320825.1 uncultured Lachnospiraceae bacterium
CCTTCAATTTTCTGAGCATTTTTTGCCTCAGAAGCAGTAAGTTCATAAAGCCAGTTTTGATGATTTGGTCCATCATACACAAACGGAAGAGTAACTTCCGTATCGTCCTCTTTCATAATCGGATTCTCTAAGATCCGTAATTCTCCAATATAAAATTCTCCGTTGGATACCCTTCCGCCAAAGGAAAGATATACTCCCTCTGGAAGCCGGTGAGATAGATAAGAGCTTTTTTTGTTGTAAATTTCAACACGCCGAATGAGTCCGTTATTTCCCATAAAGGTTTCATTACGAATAACAACATTCTGATTCAGGTTCGCCGGGAACACTTTCTTTATCAAATCCATCACCGTGTCCGAATCCTTAGTCAAAGAAGGATAAAGCGCACGGACACTGTTGTAGTTCGTTTGCAGTTTCGAATCTACTTCCGCAGGCCTCAATTCATGAATCCGGACTTTCTGTTCATTCGTTGAAGGCTTAACCGGTGTTGTTGCGCTAGAATTTCCATATTTTCCAGTTTTCGATCCGGTTGTTTTTGATCCGATGAATGTCTTGCTACCACCAGAGCCTACGGAACTGCTATCTTTCTTCCAAATTGACCCTGCCATACCAGCTGTATCTGATACCAGGGAGTACGGCATAAAGACCCAGGAATAAGGATATCCCTGGTATGTTTTCTTCGATTCTTTTATGCCCTTATCCTTGTACTCAGGAGATATTACATAGTACCTTTTACATGAGGCACAAAAGAATATTGGCCGTTTTTCCTTCTTACCGTCCTTAGAAGTAACTGTTACCAGATCTTCCTTTTTGCATATAATTTTGGCTTGATGCACTGGGCATTTGGCTTCATATGTTATTGCCATTTTTATCGTCCTTCCTCAAGACCAAGATGTCATAAGATACTTACGATCAAATATCGTTTTCCATTTGCCACAACAAGATCCCCTATCTTTTTCCCCAGAAAACTCTTGTGAAGCGGATATTTCGTCGAATCAATCACCGCATCAACGATCTCCAGTGTATTCATCTTTTTATAAGAGACCAAATTTCCATCCTTGATAGGATCCATATTGGGAAGAAATTCTGCTTCCGGCGTCTCCGATTCAGCAGCGATGCTCTCTATTTCGCTGTTGGTGCTCTCCTCTTTATTCTCTTGATCAATGGTGCGTTCTTCCTCCCGCGACAGTTCAGCACTATCGTCGGCAGATGCAGAACTACCGAAACCATGACTTTTATGAGATATTTCTTCCTTTAAATCATCCGATGACAATATTATGTCCTGTTCATCCGATCTTTCTTCTGATTCCGCGGGCGATCCCGGGATGCCATACTCTGACAATAAGCCAAAGATAGTCTGAATCTCTGCCACATGCGTTTCTGTAAAATGCAGCGAATATTCCGGATTCAACTGCAACTCATATTCTTCTGCCTTATCTTCCAGATTGATCCCAAGCAGGGCCTGCTTCATTCCTTCTTTAAAAGGTTCTTTGTTAACATCACGCATGGATTTATATATTGCAGAACAATCCCGGCATAAACAAAGATGAAGCTGAGGCAGCTCAATTCCGTAATTAGCTATTTCAGTCGCATCGACTCTCATAGAAGGCTTTTTGCACATCTGACAGACCTGGATATTACTGTCATTTACATACATTCCAGTTACATAAGCCTTAACTGATCGTGGAGACTTGCTCGTTCGAATCTGTCTGAGCACTTTCCTGTATGTAATCGGATCTGCACAGAAGAACTGCTGCCTGACATGCTCGATAAGGCTGTCCATATTTCGGACTTTCGATACAGGAAAGGCCTCAGATACCCAGTCATCTGGTTTGAATACATCATCTATATCCTCTCCGTTGAATGTTTCTTCCTCATTGTCGCTATCTTCAGCCAACTTAAGCCCGAGTTCTTTGGCCAGCTGCCTAATCAGAATTGTTTTGTTCTTTCGATCCAGTTTATCGACCTGATCAAAGGCTTCAGCAGTGCTGTCATCCTCCGTTTCAATAAAACCC
>ONTX01000207.1 GCA_900320825.1 uncultured Lachnospiraceae bacterium
AGAAAGGCTGTGACAGGAAACGCTGTACCTTACGTGCTCTGGATACGACGATCTTATCCTGTTCGGAAAGTTCGTCCATACCGAGGATTGCGATGATATCCTGAAGTTCCTTATATCTCTGGAGGATCTCCTGAACGCCACGGGCAGTCTTGTAATGCTCCTCACCTACGATCCTGGGATCGAGGATACGGGATGTGGACTCGAGGGGATCTACAGCGGGGTAGATACCGAGCTCAACGATGCTTCTCGAAAGAACGGTGGTAGCATCGAGGTGAGCGAATGTTGTTGCGGGAGCGGGATCGGTAAGGTCATCCGCAGGAACGTAAACAGCCTGTACGGAAGTGATGGATCCGTTCTTGGTGGAGGTTATTCTCTCCTGGAGAGCACCCATCTCAGTCTGGAGAGTGGGCTGATAACCTACGGCTGAAGGCACACGTCCGAGAAGTGCGGAAACCTCGGAACCTGCCTGTGTAAAACGGAATATGTTATCGATGAAAAGAAGAACGTCCTTTCCACCCTTATCTCTGAAGTACTCAGCCATGGTAAGTCCGGTAAGACCTACTCTCATTCTTGCTCCGGGGGGCTCATTCATCTGACCGAAGACCATGGTGGTCTTGTCGATAACTCCGGATTCTGTCATTTCGTGATAGAGGTCATTTCCTTCACGAGTTCTCTCTCCTACACCGGTGAATACGGAATATCCGCCGTGCTCGGTTGCTATGTTTCTGATAAGTTCCTGAATAAGGACAGTCTTACCAACTCCGGCACCGCCGAAAAGTCCGATCTTACCACCCTTCTGATAAGGACAAAGGAGATCGACAACCTTGATACCCGTCTCAAGAAGCTCGGAGTTCGTGCTCTGCTCTTCGAATGAAGGAGCAGGCCTGTGAATGGGCTCATATCCGACACCTTCAGGTGCGGGCTTGTTGTCTATGGGCTCACCGAGTACGTTGAATATTCTTCCCAGGGTGTTCTCACCTACAGGAACAGAAATGGGAGCGCCTGTTGCTATAGCGTCCATTCCTCTTACAAGTCCGTCGGTGGATCCCATTGCGATACATCTTACCGTATCGTCTCCGAGATGCTGGGCAACCTCTACAACAAGATTCTTGCCATCTTCAAGGGGAATCTTGATTGCCTCGTTGATCTCGGGAAGGTGTCCCTCATCGAATCTGACATCAAGTACAGCTCCGATGATCTGAGTAATCTTTCCTTTGTTCTCTGCCATTTTGTATCCTCTCCAATCCTTTTATATAGGGTCGATACTGTTTTATGATCACGCGTTAAGCGCTTCAGACCCGGCAATGATCTCAGTAAGTTCCTGAGTGATGGAACCCTGGCGGG
Source organism: uncultured Lachnospiraceae bacterium (assembly GCA_900320825.1). GTDB lineage: Bacteria > Bacillota > Clostridia > Lachnospirales > Lachnospiraceae > AC2028. The sequence continues at coordinate 1,345 of ONTX01000207.1, forward strand.
CTCTGTTGTATTTCAGTGTGAGGTCGGTAATCATGTCCTCAGCATTGTTCGTAGCATTGTCCATCGCCTGCATTCTCGCACCGTTCTCACTGGCGATTGCCTCTATCAGTGCTCCGTGAAGCTGTCCTCCGATATACTTGGGGATGAGAAGATCAAGTACCTCTTCATCACCGGGTTCGAAATTCATAACAGCTTCTGCTTTTCCTTTTTCATCCTCGTGAGATGCTCCATCATCGGGTGCCATTTCAAGGGGAAGAAGTTTGGTAAGCGTAGGTACGTGAGATACAGTGTTTTTGAAGAAAGTATATGCAACGTATATCTCACCGATCTCTCCGTTTAAGAATGACTCAAGAAGGATCTTCGCAAGTCCGGACGCATCCTCATATGTAGGTGCCTCAATGATGTCGGGAAGATTTCTGACAACATTGTATCCGTGTCTGTGAAATGCCTCATACCCTTTATTACCGATGGTATAAAGATCAAGATCATCCTTACTGAAATCAGGATTCTGGGTGATCAGCCTTACGACATTGGAGTTATATCCACCGGCCAGTCCTCTGTTGGAAGTGATGACCACAACAGCTTTCCTGGGTGAATCGTTACCTTTAAGATATTTCTGATCCGTTTCACCGACTCTGGATAAAATGCTGCACATGGTGGTGTACATCCTGTCGAAAAAGCTATGCGATTTTTCTGCGTTTGCGCGGGCACGCTGGAGCTTTACCGTTGATACCAGCTTCATAGCCTTGGTTATCTGCTGTGTACCCTGAATACTGCTCCTGCGCCTTTTAATATCACGCATTGAAGCCATATAGTCACCTCTTTTTCGTCGCCGGGCGACGTTTACTTATGCCATCAGTCTTTCTTAAGGAAAGTATCCTTGAATTCTCCGATGGCCTTCTTAAGAGACTCTTCGTTAGCATCGCTCAAAACCTTATCATTTCTGATACCGCTGAGGATCTCAGGATACTTTGAAGAAATGTATTCGATGAACTGCTTCTCGAATTCGGTAATATCTGCAACAGGAACATCAAGAAGATGCTTTCTGGTAACGAGATAGATCATGATGACCTGATTCTCTACAGGCATGGGTGAATACTGAGGCTGCTTGAGCACTTCTCTGATCCTTTCACCCTGTGCAAGCTTCTCCTTGGTATCATCATCAAGTTCCGAACCGAACTGTGCGAAGGAAGCAAGCTCTCTGTACTGAGCAAGTTCTGTTCTGATAGGAGCCGCGATCTTCTTCATAGCCTTGATCTGTGCGGCACCACCAACTCTGGATACGGAAAGTCCCGCATTGATAGCAGGTCTGAAACCGGAGTTGAACATCTCGGTCTCAAGATAGATCTGTCCGTCCGTGATGGATATAACGTTGGTGGGTATGTATGCGGAAACGTCTCCTGCCTGAGTCTCGATAATGGGAAGTGCGGTGAGGGATCCTCCGCCGTACTCATCGCTCATTCTGGCAGCTCTCTCAAGAAGTCTTGAGTGGAGATAGAATACGTCTCCGGGATATGCTTCTCTTCCTGGCGGTCTGTGAAGGAGCAGGGAAAGTGTTCTGTAAGCAACGGCATGTTTGCTCAGGTCATCATAAATGACAAGAACGTCACCTCCGTTCTCCATCCACTCCTCACCTATAGCGCATCCCGCATAAGGAGCAATGTACTGAAGGGGAGCAAGGTCAGATGCGGTTGATACAACAACCGTTGTATATGACATTGCACCATACTCTTCAAGTGTTTTAACGATATTAGCAACCGTGGAAGCCTTCTGTCCTATTGCAACATAGATACAGTTAACGCCCTGACCCTTTTGGTTGATAATGGTATCGATAGCGATAGCGGTCTTACCGGTCTGACGGTCTCCGATGATAAGCTCACGCTGTCCGCGTCCGATGGGGATCATGGAGTCGATAGCCTTGATACCCGTCTGAAGAGGAGTGTCAACACTCTTACGGGTGATAACGCCGCTTGCAACTCTCTCGATACGGCGGTATTTATCGGTCTGAATGGGTCCCTTGCCGTCGATGGGCTGACCGAGTGAATTAACAACTCTTCCGAGAAGCGCATCACCTACGGGAACCTCAACAACCCTTCCGGTTGTCTTGACGGTATCTCCCTCGCTTATATTTTTGGATGCTCCGAGCAGAACCGCACCTACATTGTCTTCCTCGAGGTTGAGGACCATTCCGTAAACCTCTCCGGGAAACTCAAGCAGCTCACCCTGCATAGCCTTTTCGAGGCCATGTACTCTGGCGATACCGTCTGCTACCTGGATAACGGTTCCTACGTCCGCAACTTCCAAGGTTGAAGCGTAACGTGCAATCTGCTCCTTGATAACGGAACTGATTTCTTCAGGTTTCAAATTCATACCTTCGTACTCCTTCAAAATTTGTCGCGAAGCGACATTAATTCAGGTCTGGGATTGCGAAGAATTCGCATATCCTATCGTTTTACGGGATCATCCCAGCTTGACATCTAAAAGCCTGTTCGTTAGATCATCAAGTCTTGATTTGACGGAAGCATCAGCTACCCTGTCTCCGATCCTGATGATAATGCCTCCTATAATGGAGGGATCAACTTCATAATGTGTCTCCAATGTCACATAGGAAGTTGTCTCACGAATCTTCTTCTCGACTGCCAGCCTTGTATTAATATCCAGATCCATGGGAGATGTTACATGAACAACACCGATCCCACGGTCTGCTTTGATACGGTCGGTAAAATAATCAAATATGGAGTCAAGTTCATTAAATCTTTCTTTTTCGACAACCGTCAGCAAAAATCCGGTCAGCTCATCCATGACCCTTCCGCGGAATGCAGTCTCAACAACCTGCATTTTCTCCTGCTTGGAAACGGAGGGATGGAGCATAAGCTTAGTAAAATCGGGGTTATCTTTAAGGATCTTCCTGACAACCTCAATCTCTTTAAGCATATCTTCTGCTGAATCCTTGCCGGCGACAGTCTCATAAAGAGCCTGGCCGTATACGCGCGAAGCTAACTTTGCCATGTGCTCTCACCTATTTCCTTAAGTGCCTCATCAACAAGCTGATCCTGCACCTTGGTATCAATGGATGCGGAAACAACCTTGCCCGCTATAAGCGATGCAAGTGTAACCATTTCCTTCTTAACCTCATCGGAAGCCTTCTGCTTTTCGAGTTCGGCTTCTCTTGTAGCATGAGCAATGATCCTTGATGCTTCCTCGTTTGCCCGGCTGACTATCTGCTTTTCGTTTTCGACTCCGCGCTTTCTTGCATCAACAAGGATCGCTTCTGCGTCGGAATCCGCTTTGCTCATCCTGTCCTCATATTCCGCCTTCAGTTCAGCCGCCTTTTTCTCATCAGCAGCCGCCTGGGCAAGAGAATCTTCGATGTGTTTTTTTCTGGCCTCGAGATATTTCTTCGCGGGATTCCAGAGAAAATAACTCATGCAAAGGAAAAGGACGAATATGGCGATGATCATCAGACAGGAATCTGCAATGAGTTGGAAATCAAGACCAAAAAGTCTTGGCTGCATACCTTCAGTCAATAACAGCATTTTCCCTACTCCTTTCTAAATGTAATGATCCGTACTTTGCCTTAGTCCTCTTCATCAAACGAAGGGCTTAACGAACATAAGAAGCATTGCAACAAGAAGACCGTAAAGACCGGTGGTCTCCGCAACTGCCTGTCCCAAAAGCATGGTAGACATTACATCACCCTTGGCACCGGGATTACGACCAACTGCTGCTGCACCATGTCCTGCAGCGATACCCTGGCCGACACCGGGTCCGATACCTGCGATAACGGCAAGTCCTGCACCTATAGCGGAACATCCGTATACA
>ONTX01000285.1 GCA_900320825.1 uncultured Lachnospiraceae bacterium
ATCAAGACTTATGTTGATGTAAGCCACGAAGACGGTGAGATCGAGCCTGAGGAGCGTGACATCATTTACAATCTTTTTGACTTTACCGACCATGTTGCCAAGGATATCATGATACCCAAGGTACGAATGATAAGTATTGATGTTGAAAATACTTATGATGAGGTATTGGCTGTATTCAAGGAATATATGTATACCAGGCTGCCGGTGTATGAAGGTGAAAAAGAAAATATCATCGGTGTGGTAAATATCAAGGATTTCATCACTCTTGAAGATCATGAAAACTTTAATGTCAGGGATATCATGCGTGAGGCGCTTTTTACCCACGAATTTAAAAAGACCCAGGATCTTCTTTCCCAGATGAGAAAGGAAACCTCCAATATCGTATTTGTCCTGAGCGAATACGGAACCGTAGAGGGAATGATCACCCTCGAGGATCTTCTTGAGGAGATAGTGGGTGAGATCAGGGATGAGTTCGATGAGGATGAAAAGGAACTTATCAGAAAAGAAGAAGACGGAAAATATGTTGTGGAGGGTGCCCTGAGTCTGGATGATCTTAACGAGGCTCTGGGAACGACACTTTCCAGTGAAGAATATGACTCGGTTGGCGGTATAATCATTGAACATCTTGATCATGTGCCCGCCGATGGTGAAGAGGTTACCCTTGAGGACGGAACCGTTCTTAAAGTCTGCGGAATGGATCAGAACAGGATAGAAGAGGTTGAGATCACTCTTCCGGAGCCTGTGGATGATTCCACGGAAGAAGATGAGGCCTCTGAGCATGAAAATAAGGCATCCGATGAATCGGATTCCGGTCAGACTTCAGTAAATTCCGATAAATCAGAATAAAAATTGCGTTTTTTACTTGTATATTTGCGGTTTTTTCTTATATAATTAATTGATTTTGTTGTTAAATAATTAACAGCACCGTTGTGATGCTGTTGCAGTCTGTGTTTCATCATATGGAGATATCATATGCGTAAGATTATTCTGACATTAGCTTCGTTATTTGCGGTTCTTTTTATCTGGAACTGTGATATCAGAGTTGAAGCATATCCTAAGAATATGCAGGACGGATATATGTTTGATGCAGTCTATTATGCTGAAACATATCCTGAGGTTGCTTTTTTATTCGGTAATGATGAAGCTTCTCTTTATGATCATTACAGAAAAGCGGGTTACATGGAAGGACGTTTTCCCTATGCACCCGGAACCACCATGTCCGTTCTTAATGAGAATTTCGATGCGGCATATTATGCTGCCTTGAATCCCGATGTTGTAGCGGCTCTCGGAAATATGCCGATGATCCTGTTCAATCACTATGTTACCTTCGGAATGGACGAGAACAGGAAAACACATGGTTCCAATCCCATTGTAATGCCCAAGGTGACAAGGTGGGATTATCCTCAGGCTGCAATTGTTCTTGATTCCATAGGATGGGATATGAGAACCGGATACGACTGGCTTGTTAATACCTATACATATTACGGCCACGGGAAACCGGATATGCCCGAAGAGGGAAGTAACGGGACCAAATGGTTTGCCGAATTCGGTTTTACCAATCTTAAAGGTAACTGTTATGTATTTGCTGCTTCATTTTATGAGATGGCAAAGCTCATGGGATATGACCCCAGACAGATGGACGGTAAACTTCCGTTAAGGAGCGGAGGATATGGTCCTCATTCCTGGGATGAGATAGATATTGACGGAGTGACTTATGTATTCGATCCCGAGTGCACCTGGGCTGTGGGAAAAGATGCGTTTATGGTTCAGTATGGTGCCCCCGGCACATGGAGATACAGTTTCTATTCTCCCATGCATGAGTGACCTTTTATAATGAGGAGTTGAAAATGAAATTCAGACAGGTTTGTGTGATACTTACATCCGCTTTACTGCTCAGCTGCTGCGGCGTTGTCGATACAGGAGCTATTCCCGTACAGACTGTTACAGCTGACTCTGCAACGGATGAAACTTCCGAAACAGTAGAAGAGACAGAAGTTCTTGACAGCGTTCCTGAAGAGAGCACTGAAGAGACTGCCCAGACTGTTACTGAAGTAGCTGCTCCTAAAGAGGAAACTGTAGTATCCGGTGAAGATACTGTTCCCGTAGAAGACGAAGAGCCTGAAGAAGAGCAGGAAAAGCCTGAAACTAAACCCGAAGAAAAACCTGCGGGAAATACCAATCCTACAGGCGGAAATCAAAATACGAATGATGATAATCGCGGATGCGTAGGAGATGAAGCTCTTGTCTGGTAAAGACTTAGTCAGGAATCATTCCTTTGAATATATGCGCAGTATCGCATGTCTTGCGATAGTTCTGATGCATATGATGAATGTTTCCGAGATATTGTATCGCTCTGAAATTTCAAAAAGTTCTGATTGCTTTTCAATGATGATAGTGTACCTGATGATGTGGGCAGTGCCTCTCTTTGTCATGGTCACCGGTGCACTTATACTCGACCCTTCCAAAAAGGTCACTTTAAAAAATCTCTACGGAAAATATATTTTAAGAGTGTTTGTTGCTCTTTTTGTTTTTGTGTTTATTTTCCGTTTTGTCGATATGTTCATGAACGGAGAGGCATTTTCGCTTGCAGTCATAGGAAATGCTTTTTATAAGTTCTTTACCGCTACCAGCTGGTCGCATCTGTGGTATCTTTACCTCATGATAGGCCTTTATGTATTGCTTCCTGCATACCGCAGTGTTACAGCCTCCCTTGACAGGAAAACTTTTCTATATATTCTTACCGCATATGCGGTATTTTTATCACTTCTTCCCTTGTCGGATATATTCGGTGTCAGCACCGGTTTTCATCTGCAGACTTCTGCTGTATATGTTCTTTTCTTTTTTGCGGGATACGCCGTAAAGAGCGGAGTTCTTCAGATCAAAAAAAGCATTGCACTTATTTTGTTCCTGCTTTCCACAGCACTTATAGCCCTCTTTTGCATCATGAGATATGATCTTGATCTGACGGGACTTGACGTGATGCTTGGAAGTTATTCTTCACCCCTTGTTGTGGTGCAGTCTGTTTCTCTTTTTGCACTTATGTATAAAGATGCTGCTGAGGAAAAGAACGGATTTTTAATGAAGCTTGTCACTTTATTTGACAGGAGCAGTTTTGGGATTTATCTGATACATATGATCTTTTTGAGACTTTTCCTTCGTCATATGCAGATCAATCCTTACAATACGATTTATATGTTTGTTGTTGTTTATCTTGTTACCCTTGGTATTTCTTTTGCCATAGCCGCCGTGCTTCGCCTTATTCCGGGAGTGAACAGGATAATCTGATCTTATATGGGTAATTTTAACGGAGAAAAAGTAAAGACAGGTACAGGCAGAAAGCACAGGAGAAGAATTAAGCCAAGGTATATTCTTCCTCTGGCTCTTATTTGTGTGCTTTTTATCGCATGTGTATGTGCTATCGGATATCTCGTGTTCCAGATCGTATCCGAGAAGAAGAATACTCTTGATATGTCCGAGATAGAAGAGCCCGTAGCCGCAAACGGTATTGATTACTCATATCTTCTGGATTATAAGGAAGACCCCTGGCAGAAACAGATCACATTTTATTATCCCGGGGATATAGGCGGTAAATTCGGTCTGTATCAGAAGTATGATGACGGAACCACTAATCTGATCTGCAGTATGCAGTATGATAACGGAAACAAAAATTCTGTACTTGATGACAGTACTGAAGGCAAAAACAGAGGAACGGTCCAGTATGTGCTTAACTTCGGAGAGGGTGGTGATTTCCCCATTCCAAAGGCCGGAGAAACACTTACTTTTGTTATGACGGCTGATAATATATCCGATCCTGCGCTTAAGGGAAGGACCATATCCAAGATAGTCAATGTTACCAAGGACAGCTTTTCCAATCTTGTGATCAAGGCTGAACTTGAAAATCTGGGAGATAACCGCTACAGATTCACCTGGAATGAAACCGCAGCTAATGCCTATATCATTCAGACAAAGCAGCCTAACGGTGATTGGGGCACATTTGCCGAAGTCGGAGCGGACTCACTCAGTTTTGATACGGGACACCTTAAACCTGTTGAGGATTATACTTTCCGTGTGGCGGTTCTTCAGGCAGGGGAGATCAAGAGCGTATCGGATGAATTCGATATCCATACTGATGTTTCCATCACTTATGCAACTGTATGGCCTACCAAGGATCTTGATCTATACAGCGATGCGGGTAAGTCACAGATCATTGGAAAAGCATCCTTAGGAAAATCATACTGTGTACTTGATACGCAGGGAACCATGCTTCATGTATATACACCGGAAGGCGGGGGTTATATTGACGGAAACTGCTGTCTGATCAATCTTCCCGAATATATCGGAGGCCTTTGTAATTACGATATAACCAACAGTTATTTTTCCAATTACATGTGCCATGAATATGAGATAAAGGGTGTTTCCGGTATGATCACGGAAGGCTATGAACATGTTCTTCTTTCCGATGGGACTTTCCTTGTTCCCCTCCTTTATCCCGTTACGGATAAGCTGATAAATGCGGCTAATTCCACACTGGCTGACGGTTTCAGGATCAAGATATATGATTCCTTCAGACCCTATTGTGCGACAAGGTCCATATATGATATTACCGAGCTTCAGCTGGACAGAGTTCTCCCTGCAGAGACCATGCAGAGAGTAAAGCTTCCCGAATACCTTGTTTTAATGGATACGGGGCTTATGACGGCAAGATTTACAGATACCGAACTTATTAAGAATACGCTTATAAAAGAAAACGAAGAGCTTGATGCCATTAAAGCTCAGCTTGAGTATCAGGCAATGCTGCAATTAAACGGCCTTGCTCCGGAAAATGTCGATCCGGAAACAGGGGTAGGGGAGAGCGTAATAACAAATGAATCATATGCTTATCTTATCGACCCCGAAGCGGTGACATACAGAACGGCTATGCTTGACGGAAGGCATCCTTTGAATAATTTCCTTGCCCAGAACGGATCAAGACATAATCAGGGCATAGCAATGGATCTTACGCTGGAATATGCTGATACCGGTGAAGAACTTTACGCCCAGACCAGGATCCATGACCTTACTTTCAATTCCGAACTTTCCAGGAATAACGAAACTGCCGATCTTATCGCAAAGTATCTTAAAGGTGCCGGTTTCCACGATCTTTCCAGCGAGTGGTGGCACTTCCAGGATGATGAGGTGAAAGACAGACTGAATCCGGTTTCTGTAAGGGAAGGTGTTTCCATAGAAGGCTGGAAGGTGGATGACGGAGGCGTTAAGTACCGCCTTGCCGACGGAACTTATGCTAAGGATGGCAGCATGGATATTGACGGTGTTTCGTATTTCTTCGATGAAAACGGATATCTTTCTGCTCCGAACTGAGGCAGGGCAGGTCTTACTTGCTTTTTTGCCCCGTTCGTGCTAAAATTCTAATGTATATGTGAATATTTGTCGCTGATGCGGCTACTATAGGAGGTAATTTCAATTATGAAGCATATCATGACTCTCCAGACCAGAGATCTTAAGGAATCTGCCAAGAACGGCGGATGTGGCGAGTGCCAGACTTCATGCCAGTCTGCATGTAAGACTTCCTGCACCGTAGGTAACCAGACCTGCGAGCAGATCAAGAAGTGAGGTAGTTTAAAATGACGGCTTTGGCCGAATATAAGGAGCAGTGTCTCGTAATGAAGACACTGCTTTATTATTGCTTATAGGAGTTATATGATTCATCAGTATAAAAGCGAAGG
>ONTX01000257.1 GCA_900320825.1 uncultured Lachnospiraceae bacterium
CTGACGTAGTACGGCAAACGTAGCACGACAAACATAGTACATCAGACATAGTATTACAGAGGAGGTAAACAAAATGGTAGAGATCAGCAGCGATGTAAGTCGCGGCTACAACGACACAATGATACTCAGTGTGCTCAAGAAAGAGCCATCCTACGGATATGAGATTTCCAAACAGATCAAAATGATCTCCGGCGGAAAATATATCATCAAGGAGACAACTCTTTACTCGGCATTCACGAGGATGGAAAAAAATCAGCACATCGAGTCCTTTACGGCGGATGTGGATCCGGGCGGAAACGGAAAAAAGAGAACTTATTACCGCATAACGGACAAAGGCAGGGAGTACTACAGAGAGAAATGTGAAGAATGGGCCCTGACAAAAGATGTGATCGAGAAGTTTATTGAAGAATAATAGGAGAGTGGAAAATGGAAATAATAAAAAATTATCTGGAAACGATGTTTGCGGAACTGCCCAATACTCCGGAAGTAAGGAACGCAAAAACAGAACTTCTTCAGATGATGGAAGATAAATATAACGAACTGATTTCTTCCGGAATGGCGGAAAATGCAGCGGTGGGAACCATTATTTCCGAATTCGGAAATCTGGATGAACTGGCAGAAACCCTGGGTCTTTCCAAGACTGTTGAGGAGACCAGGACCAAGACTGCCGAGTCCCCCAGAAGACTCATAACTCTTGATGAGGTTAAGGGATATCTGGCCAACAGATCACAGAAGGTTTTGCTCAAGGCTGTGGGTATCATGTTCTGCATCATCAGCCCCGCACCTGTTTTGCTTTACTTAAAAAATGAGACCATAGGGATCACACTTATGTTCCTTTGCATAGCTCTTGGAGTCGGACTGATCGTTTTCAGCGGATTTATGGATCATCAGTGGAAGTTCATAAAGAAGGAACTCTGCAGGATCGACATGAATACCGCATCCTATGTTAAGGACAGAAAGAGAAGTTTTCAGCCCGTGCGTGCCCTTTGTGTTGCTTTGGGAGTTTCGCTTTGCGTTATCTGCTGGGTTCCCAATATCCTTATCGGGGAATCTGATATCGGTATTCCCGGCACTGCACTTATGTTTCTCATGATCGGTATCGGAGTACTTCTTATAGTATACGGTAATTCGGTTGAGGCCGGCTTTGACAGGATACTTAATGCAAATGACAAGACCACTGTCAGCGGCAAGTATGCAGAGGATGAACAGGATCTTAAGTTTAAGAGCAGGACTGCAGAGACAGTCGTTTCACTTTACTGGCCCACAGTGACATGCATATACCTTATAGTAAGTTTTCTTACATTTGCATGGCACCTGACCTGGATAATATTTGTAGTGGCAGGAGTAGTACATAAGGCTGTAGTGGTTGCCTGCACGGAAGAATGAGAGGAGAGGAAGAATAACATGAAAAAAACAATATATATAATAATAATCACCATCATAACGGTGGCTGCAATTTTTGCAGGACTCTGTATCCACGTTTTCGGTAAGGGGTTTTTTAAGATGTTTGGCCGCGGGGGCGTGACAGAGTGTAAGGACGCCATCGAGATAACAGACTATTTTACGGAGCTTAATATCAATCTTGACGCTGCAGACATTAAAATCGAATACGGCGAAAAGGCCAGAGTTGAATATCGCCTTGCGGAATCGGCTGTTCCTGATGTTTTCGTTGAGAGCGGCACTCTTCACATCAAGAAAAAAGATAACAAAGGCTGGGGCATGATTCCCTTCGGCATAGGGGACTCTTACATCCTGGTCGTCATACCCGAAGGACTGGTTCTTGATGATCTTACAATAAATCACGATGCAGGAGACCTTGATATCATTTCAATCGAGACGGATGATCTGAATATTGATGTGGATGCCGGAGATATAGAAATAAAAGGTGTGACCGCAGAAGAAGCGGAATTTGACGTGGATGCGGGAAATATAGAACTGGCCGGATGCAAGTTTGACGAGCTTACCGTTGATGTTGATGCAGGTAATGTAAATCTGACCGGATGTACCGTAGAGAAGATAAGTGCTGACATCGATGCAGGTAACATCGAATCACATGACTCTAATATCAACTCCGGACGCGTTGAAGCAGATCTTGGAAATATCGCACTTCACGGAGAAATTGGAGATGTTAATACCAAGGTATCTCTCGGTAATGTGGAAGTAGACAAATAATCAGCCAAACAGATCTTCAAGCAGGCCGCTTTCCTCGGGACTGAGCCCGTATTCATCGAAAGACTTTTTGATGTATTTTTTTGAGATGAGTTCAAGGGTGGGTTCCTGGGCAAGCGGTCTGTCTTCTTCTTTGTCCCAAAAACGCCATTTTTTTCCATGCCTGTCGATCTCTATGTCGCTGCTTAAACCGACGGCGGTAAGGAGCTTTTCTATAGCATTCCATTCGTTTTCGGAGATTTCTCTTTCGTCACCGGGATTTATTTTTTCCAGAATTTCGCACATACAGTTTCTCCTTTCGCACAACTATATTAGATTATACACCCGGGGAGAGACGAGGGGTTTCCTTTTCGAAATTTTGTATTTGGTATTTGCGGTGATTAAGTGTTAAAATAAAAAAGTCCTTTAAAAAAATTTTCAGGAAGGTTTGAACTTATGAGCAGAAGACTTATTACAAGAAGCGATTTTGACGGTCTGGTATGTGCAATGCTCCTTAAGGAGCTTGATATGATCGATGACATCAAGTTTGTTCATCCCAAGGATGTTCAGGACGGAAAGGTTGATATCACCGGTGATGACATTACCACCAACCTGCCTTTTGATCCCAGGGTCAAGCTTGCATTTGACCACCATGAGAGTGAACTTTTGAGAGTTAACTCCGAAGAGCTTAAGGCTAAGTTCATCATTGAAGGTGAAGCAAAGTCTGCTGCAAGAGTTGTTTATAATTATTACGGTGGAGCAAAGACTTTCACCAGAGTATCCGAGGAGATCATGACAGCTGTTGATAAGGGTGACAGCGCTGATTTCACCAAAGATGAGATTCTTGAGCCCAAGAACTGGGTTCTTCTCAATTTCCTTATGGATGCCCGTACCGGACTCGGAAGATTTCACGATTTCAGAGTATCCAACTATGATCTTATGATGGAACTCATCACTTACTGTGTGGACCATCCCATTGAGAAGATCCTCGAGCTTCCCGACGTAAAGGAAAGAGTTGATCTTTATTTTGAACAGCAGGAGCTTTTCAAGGCACAGCTTGACAGGATCGCTAAGGTACATGGTAAGGTTGTAGTCATCGATCTTCGTAATGAAGAGACCATTTATGCGGGCAACCGTTTCATGATCTATGCTATGCATCCCGAAGTTGAGGTTTCCGTACACGTTGCATGGGGATTCAAGAAACAGAACACCGCAGTAATGATCGGAAGATCCATCATCAATAAGAGCTCTAACGTCAATATCGGAAATCTCTGTCTTAAGTATGGCGGTGGCGGACATGCCGCAGCCGGAACATGCCAGATCGATAATGACAAGGTTGATGCTGAACTTCCCGGTATCATTGAAGCTCTTCAGGGCTGATAAAAAAACGAACAGGCCGGTGCCGAAAGGTACCGGTCTTTTTTTATGTAAACAGCAAGTTTTGAAAACAATACAGCAATATTTGAAAAGAGTTTTTGTGTTTTGCTATGTTAACATCATCTTGTTATGAGGTCGATTTTTGGTCTCATATGCCGTGGTAAAAAGACTACGGATTGCTTATAGGGGGATTTTCACCGGCTTTTGAAAGAAGCGGAGAGGGAAAAATGAAAGAAGAATTCAAAGAGATAGCACAAAAACTTGTGGACCAAATGACGCTTGAAGAGGCTGCTTCACAGATAAGATACGACAGCCCCGCCATTGAAAGACTTGGAATTCCCGCATATAACTGGTGGAATGAGGGACTTCACGGCCTTGCGCGTGCCGGCACGGCTACCGTGTTCCCGCAGTCTATTGCTCTTGCGGCAACTTTTGATAAAGAAAACCTTGAGAAGATCGGCGATGTCATTGCTACCGAATCCAGGGCAAAGTATAACGAATCCCGCAAGCTGAATGATAGGGATATATACAAGGGAATCACCATATGGTCTCCCAATGTCAATATCTTCAGGGATGCAAGATGGGGCAGAGGCCAGGAAACATACGGTGAAGATCCTTATCTTACCGGCCGTATGGGCGTTTCTTTTATCAAGGGACTTCAGGGAAACGGAAAATATCTGAAGAACTCTGCATGTGCAAAGCACTATGCCGTTCACTCGGGTCCTGAGGCAACAAGACACGGATTTGACGCAAAGGTATCCGACAAGGATCTTGAGGAAACCTATACTCCCGCTTTCTATGATGCAGTTACCGAGGCTGATGTATCCGGTGTCATGGGTGCATATAACAGGGTAAACGGTCAGCCCGCATGTTCTTCTTCGGAACTTGTAGCAAAAAGGCTTAAAAAGGACTGGGGATTCGACGGATATTTTGTATCCGACTTCCTTGCCCTTATGGATATACACGAAGCACACAAAGTCACAAAGGATGTATATGAGACATGCGCTCTTGCTCTTAAGGGCGGATGCGAAGTGAATGCGGGTTATGCTTACAGAAGCATGATGGAGACATACGAGAAGGGACTTGTTACCGAGGATGAGATAAGAAAAGCAGCGGTAAAAGCTCTTACCATAAGAGCGGCTCTCGGAATGTTCTCCGATGACTGTGAGTATGACAGCATAGGCATTGATGCAATAGACACTGATGAGTCTGCAAAACTTTCATACAGATCAAGCGTAAATTCTCTTGTTCTTCTTAAAAACGACGGAGTACTTCCTCTTGATAAGAACAGGATTAAGAAGATTGCTGTGATAGGACCCACCGCAACAAGTGTGACCGTACTTGAAGGAAACTATAATGGTACTTCATCAAGGTATGTCACGAATCTTGAAGGAATAAGAGCTGTGGCGGGAGACAGCGTAAGAGTGCTTTACTCCGAGGGTTCACATATTTTCGCGGATAAGGTCCAGAATCTTGCAATGGATGATGACAGACTCAGTGAGGCTGAAATGACCGCAAGAGCAAGTGACGTGGTAGTCCTCTGCGTCGGCCTTGATTCCACCATCGAGGGTGAACAGGGAGATACGGGTAATGCATTTGCTGGCGGAGATAAAGTTTCCCTTTATCTTCCCGAGCCTCAGAGAAGACTGGTAAGAAGAGTGGTTAATACAGGCAAGCCCGTTATCCTTGTATGCAACACAGGAAGTGCTATGGACTTCGGTGAGGAAGGTGAAAAGTGCAGTGCCATAATCCAGAGCTGGTACAGCGGTCAGGAAGGCGGGCTGGCACTTGCAGATGTGATCTTCGGAAATGAAGTTCCTTCGGGAAAACTTCCGGTAACCTTCTATAAAGATGACACCCAGCCTCCCATGGAAGATTACAGCATGAAGGGCAGGACTTACAGGTATCTTAAAAAAGAACCTCTCTATCCTTTCGGTTACGGCCTTTCATACACAACCTTTGAATATTCCGACATGAATGTCGTTTCTGAGGGAGACAGTGTAAAGGTTACCGTAAAGGTTAAGAATACAGGATCCGTTAAGGGTGATGAGATATCACAGCTTTATGTGAAAAATGATGCTGCGGAGAAGATATCAAACGGAAAGAATTCCGGAGTTGCGGATCTTTCAAAACGACTCGATCCTGATAACCAGCCCGTTCATTCCCTCATCGGATTTGAGAGGACGACTCTTGAACCCGGAGAAGAAAAGACTGTTACATTCGTGACCGGAAAGAGAGCGTTTGATACGGTTCTCGAAGACGGAACGAGAGTAAAACTCAGTGGCGAATACACGCTCTATGCCGGCGGTCAACAGCCTGATGCAAGAAGTAAAGCCCTCACCGGAAAAGAGTGTCTGGAAAAACAAATTACGATCTGATAATAAAAAAACAAATGTTAAGGAGGTACATCATTTATGGAAAATATGCCGGAGGTAAAACTTGGAATAGTAGCGGTCTCAAGAGACTGCTTCCCCATGA
>ONTX01000368.1 GCA_900320825.1 uncultured Lachnospiraceae bacterium
ACGGAGGTCGTGCTGCTCCTGGGACTGACTTATCTGTCATATATCATGTATGCTGTGATGATCAACAGCGGAATGTTTGAGATGGTGATAAATGAAGTTGCTGCCCAGGCTCCCGATCAGGTTGATACTCTCTGTGAATTTGCCGAAAGTCTTGCGGTTTTTTCTCTGGGTGATCTTCTGATAGGCGTTGCAGAGAGGATATTTGCGGTGCTTTTCCATATCGGTGCTTCCATACTTGTGTTTTATGCCTGCAGGGATAAAGGCAGATTTATACTCTATCCTCTGGCTATCATACTTCATACCGCACTTGACGGCGTGGCAGCCCTTCAGATGAAAGGGCTTATTCAGATCTCTGCATGGGGGTTGGAAGGTGCTGTCGCCCTGTTTGGAATCGCAGTCTTCTTCGGATCATATTTTCTGCTTTATGCAAAGGATAAAAATGATCAGTTTAGTGATACTTTGAGCAGTACGGGATTGTGATCTGTATATTTGAAATCATACTGGAGGGTCGTGACTGATTTAACCTGAACTCCTCCTGATACTATAAATCCGTCTATGAGATAATACTGGAAGTTATCTCTGTCTGCACCCGCAATGGGCTTGTCCAGTGATCTGCATGAAGGTGCAGAAGGATCAGCCAAAAAGCGGAATCTTTGATCGAAACTGTTCTGGTTAAGCAGTCCGCAGTGCCACATTCCTTCTAACTCAGGGTATGCGGAAGTATCCGTGCCGGAAAAGGACTGATTAAAATCTCCGCCTGCTATTACGTAATTTCCCTTATCCGCTTCCTGCTTCAGGAAATCTGCCAGCATCTTTGTCTGTGCTTCTTTGCCTTCTCCGTCATCATATGCTTCAAGGTGAAGATTAACGATGACCAGTTCCTTGTCGGAATTTTGTAAAGGGATCCTGTTTACGGACAGGCATCTTTTAAGGTTTGCCACTTTTACGGGCCAGGAGAAGGAGCAGGGAAGAGCAATTCTTTCGGCTGACGATATCTGATATCTTGAAAGTGTCATAAGGCCGCTGGCAACCTTCCCAATGGGAGGGATGGGATAGGGTACAAAATCCACCTTAAAATTATATGCAAATGTATTATCGTAATAAGGAAAAGCAGATGAGAAATCTATTGTCTCGTCCGTGTGGTATGATCTGGATGAGTTCTGGTCAGTTTCCTGCAAAAGGATTATGTCAGGGGCAGTGTCTGCTAGCATTCCCTTTATTCCGGCCAGATTCTGTGCCAGTCTTGTTTCTGTGGCGGTTGTTACGCTTTTTCCGCCGTCCATGAAAAAGTCAGCATTGTCTCCCAGGGCTCCGTATCCGACGTTTAGTGTAACAATATTAATCTCTTCGCCGGTTGCGAGAGGCTGGTATGTGATGCCGGGACTTGAATGGACCGTAAGGGATTCCGTATCCCCCGGACGGTATTCCCTGACAGTCAGGATCATGATTACCGCAAAAGCAAGCAGGAACAAAACTGCTATCACGCGCATCAAAAATACGATTATTTTTCTGAATACTGTTCTCATATCTTATCCTCTGCCTGTTCATGGATTACGGTGAGTTTAAGCTCCCGAGCATTTATTATTGTACCCGAATCGTGTATAATATTCCAGTTGGGAAAAGAAATAATACGGTAAAGAGGCGCTAAAATGTCAATCAGTTTTACTGAAAAAGAATTCATCCCCGTCATGCTGGGGGGAGACATCAATACCTACAGTGTTTCAAGGGCTTTTTACGAAAAATACGGCGTAAAATGTTATGTCTTCGGAAAGTTTGCGACGGGCCCCAGCTTCGGCAGCAGATTTATTCAGTATGAGGCAGATCCCCGTATTGAGACAGATGATTATTTTGTTAAGAGGATCAATGACTTTGCATCGGAGCATTCGGACAAGACCATTATCCTTGTTGGATGCGGAGATTCTTATGTTGCACTTTGTTCGAAACATAAGAGTGAACTTGCAAAAAATGTGATCACCCCCTATATAGATCATGAACTTATGCACTCTCTCCAGATGAAGAAGACTTTCTACGGACTTTGCGACAAGTGGGGGATCGATTATCCCGGAACAGTGATCTATGACAGGTCCATGGGAGAGGATTTTGCCATGGATTTTCCTTACCCCGTGATCATGAAACCTTCAAACGGGATCCAGTACTGGGAGCATCCCTTCGATACACAGAAGAAGGTTTATACCATTCACGACCGCGAGGAGATGATAAGCGTTTTAAATGACATATATTCTGCGGGTTATACCGACAAGATGATCATACAGGACCGGATTCCCGGAAATGATGAGTATATGAGAGTTCTG
>ONTX01000209.1 GCA_900320825.1 uncultured Lachnospiraceae bacterium
CTTACCAAGGACGAGGGTGGACGTCACACTCCTTTCTTCAACAACTACAGACCTCAGTTCTATTTCAGAACAACTGACGTTACCGGTGTTATCAACCTTCCCGAAGGAACCGAGATGTGCATGCCCGGCGATAACGTTGAGATGACCATCGAGCTCATCCATCCCATCGCTATGGAGCAGGGACTTACCTTCGCTATCCGTGAGGGTGGCCGTACCGTAGGTTCAGGAAGAGTTGCTTCCGTCATCGAGTAATTGATGATCTGAACTAAAAAAAGGATATGCCGGAGAGGTAAACTCTCCGGCATTTTTTGAGAAAAGATCTTTGTTGATTTTTTAATTAGATCGTTATTAGATTATTTGAGTTTGTATTACTGAGAGGGATTATTATGAAAAATATGAAGAAGATTATGGCAATGCTTTTTGCCTCTGTAATGCTCGTGTCGCTTGCAGGATGCGGAAAGAGCGGTCTTGCGGGAGCATCTGCAGAGAACAAGGCTGATGAAGGTGTTGAAGTTTACGAGAATGAAGACGGGACTTATACCTACGAAGGAAGAATCGGATCCACTATGAAAACACAGTGGTTTAATTTTACCATTAACGATGCTTATTACACCAAGGATGCCATCGGAGGATATACCCCTTCAGATGGAAATGTACTGGTGGTTGTTGACATGACTGTTAAGAATACCTTCAGCCAGTCCATAGATATGTATACCTATGATTTCCAGCTTCAGTGGAATGACGATGCAGATGATGCATACTCATTCCCTGTTGAAACTTCCGAAAAGGTCCTTGACGATCAGTTTGATGACGAGTACACCCTCAAGGTTGATAAGGAAGCAAGCGGATGTTACATTTTCGAAGCTCCTGAAGGAAATGAAGACTTCTCAGTCTCATACCTTGAATACGACGAGAATGATAACGAAGGAGATCTCTTCTTCGTATACTTCTCAGCTGATGAGAAATAAACTGTCATTAGGGATAAGGAAGGTATAATATGCTTTCCTTATCCTTTTTTTTGGTAAAAACCGGTAGAAAAAAATGAATAATAAAGAAAAAAACAAGCTTAACATATTATCATTCGTCACACATCTTCTTCTTGCGTGTGCGATTTTGTTATGCTTCATATTTCCCTGCATAAAATCCGCAGCGGCCGGAAATGAAAATGAAAAGCCCGAATTCAACCCAGATGAAAGTGTTGATATCGTCATAGATCTTCAGGACGAAACAAGATTTATGACTTTGACCCTTTACCGCATAGGTGATTATGACGGAGAAAGGTTTTCCTACACGGATGAGATCCTCCGGTTTATGGATAAGGATTATTATAAGCTTTCAAGAGAAACAGAGAAACAAAGTGCAGCTGAGGTGCTTTCCGGTCTGATCCCCAAAGAGACAGAGCCTGAATCTTTTCATGTATGGGTTTCCGGAGGAAAGGGTGAAGCTGAAGGACTTTCATCCGGCCTTTACCTTGTCGTGCAGAATAAAAAAGACCAGAATGCCGTTCTTGAAAAGCCTTTTATTGTTGAGGCTCCGGGGCTTTCAGAGGATAAGACAGAATATCTGTATGATGTAAGAGTATTTCCCAAGTGGGATCGTGAGATCTGGTTCACATTCAGAAAAGAAGTTGTACATCCCATACTGCTTGCTGCAGTTCTTGCGCTTCTTGTGGTACTGTGCCTTGTTGGAGCAAAGAGTCTGAGGGTGGTACTTGTCGGATCTTCATTTGTTCTTTCCGGATTGTTGGGAATGACACTTGTGTCACTTATAGACGGCTTTGAATATAACTTCCTTTGGTTTTTTGTTGTTTTCCTCATTTTTGCATTCCTTGGCGTTGGGATAATGTGGGGGATCATAACCATCCTCTCCGTTCCTGTAAAAAAGATCCATGCCGATTCATTTTTAAGTAAGAATCTATTTTGGATTACTGCCCTTGCGGGTGCTGCCGGGATGTTTTATGTACTGAGCAGATTTCTTTTGGAAAGCATGGCTGTCTGTGCGGTGATCTCTGTTTCTGCCTTTATACTCGGATGCATCCTTCAAAAGCTTCAGAAGAAAAAAGAAGTCCATTTTTATACATATGAGGATCTGATCAGAATGTCTCCGAAAGAGGAAGATATCCTGGATGAGATAAAGTAATGATCGAAGTTAACAGAGTTGAAAAAAAATATATCATCGATCCTGTTTCAATGGAAAATATGAAACATAATCTTAGAAGGGTCATGACTGACGATCATCACAATAAAGAATCGGGGTACATGGTCAGGTCTTTATATTTCGATTCATTTGACAATACGGATTATCATTCAAAGATTGACGGACTTGATGTGAGGAAAAAGATCAGGCTCAGGATCTACTCTCCGGATGATGAGACAGCAAAGCTCGAGGTCAAAGAAAAAAACGGAGGAATGCAGAGAAAAAGGTCTCTTGTGATTCCCCGTGATGATGCGGAGAAGATGATAAGAGGGGATTACTCCTGCCTTTTGAAGACTGATGACAGTTTTTCGAATTCATTGTATCTGGTGATGACAACGGGGCTCTACAGGCCCAGGTGCATCGTTGAATATGACAGGTATGCGTTTGTCCATTGTGATAACAACATAAGGGTAACCTTTGATACAAATCTCCGTGGGTCAGCCGCTTTCGATGCCCTGTTCAATAAGAACCCGTTCTGTCTTCCCGCAGCACCTTCTTCTGATATCACACTGGAGGTGAAATACGACGGATTTTTGCTGAGCGGTATAAAATCCGTTATCGGGGACAGACTTGTAAATGTAATATCAAACAGCAAATACTGCAGGATAAGAAGTTATTTCGGTTACTGATCCTGCCTTATATAAGAATAAAGAGGTGAAAAATGAAAGAGGAATTATACTATTTTCTTCAAAGTCAGGGTGAGGGAGATCTTTCCATTACCGGCATATTACTGAATCTTGTGGCTGCGGCAATACTCGGAGGCATGATCTTTGCCGCGTATAAAACTTCCCACAGCGGAACGGTATACAGTGCAAGATTTAATGTATCGCTTGTGATGACCGCACTTGTTACCACAACAGTCATGTGCGTTATAGGAAATAACATATCTCTTTCACTGGGTATGGTCGGTGCTCTTTCCATCGTACGTTTCCGTACTGCCATCAAGGATCCCAGGGACACCATCTTTATCTTCTGGGCTGTTGCCGTGGGCGTGTGCTGCGGAGTCGGAGATTATCTCATCGCTCTTGCGGGAACAGTGGTCATCTTCCTGTTTTTGATCCTCTTTGGATTTGTAAAGGATATAAACAGGACTCTCATCATCGTAAGGGGAGACGGAGATTCTCTTGCGCAGGCCATGAACTTTATCGATGAGTCTTTTTCCAAGAAGGCTTTAAGAAGAGTATATAACCTTGATACCGAAGGAAAAGGTGAAGTTATCTATGAACTTTCAGAAGCCTTGCTTAAAAAGATAGATATAAAGAACGGAAAGACAGAAGAAAAGCTCAGAAAGATCAAAGGCGTTACATCAGTAAGCATCATGTGCCAGGAAGATGAGATATCGGGCTGATAAATGAACGATAAAAGAGACGGAATAATATATATTGTCCTGGCGTCTTTGCTTGTGGTCTTCCTTGCCATAGTCTATTACGGGATTGAAAAGCCAGACAGGGTAAAGCAGATCAGTGCGGATTATTATTCGGAACTTGGGGACAGTCTTCATCAGGAAGATCCGCTTAAAGGCATTTCCGGGGATTTTGTCACAGATCCCGATACATTCGAAAGTAACCTTCCCCTGGCAGTTGTTTCTCTTGACGGAGATCTTCCTGAATATAAAACATTTACTGCGGGCATGGAGGTTGTTGATACATCGGTGGATCCCTGGACAACGGGAAATATCGTCCTTTTTGACGACCCTTCGGGAGTAAACCGCCTTACGAATGAACCTGTTCTTTCAAGTGATATACGTATCAAGAAGCGCGGACATACATCCATAGCTTTTGATAAGCCCCAGTATTATTTAAAGTTCATTACAGAGGATGAATCCGAAAACCCGCAAAGCGTTCTTGGAATGCCATCTGATGATTCATGGATACTGTGTGGCAATATGGCGGATAAAAGCATGATACGCAACTACCTTGCATACAGGGTAAGCGCCCATATCATGGAGTATGCTCCCAGGAGCTGTTTTTGTGAACTGTTCACTCTGGCAGAAGGAGAATATACATATCAGGGTGTGTACCTGATGCAGGAATCCGTCCGCAGATCGGATTCAAGAGTACAGATAAATGAGTCAAAAAGAAAAGAAGTCTATACAAGCTATCTTGTAAGGCGTGACAGATATACAAACTTTGACACCATGATCGATGACTATGCGAGGATCGAAGGACTTAGTGATGAATGGATAGGTGTAAAGTATCCCGCCGTATCAAAACAGAGTGAGGAAAATCTCGCATATATAAGTGAAGATTTTTCCAATATAGAACGGGTTTTGATGTCGGACAGAAACTCTGTTTTTAAGAGTTATCCGAAATATATAGACACTGACAGCTTTGTAGATTATTTCATCATTAATGAGTATTTCGGTAATTATGATGCCGGCGAGCACTCCACATATATGTATAAGAATTCCGGCGACAGGCTTAAGATCGGTCCCGTATGGGATTTTGACCAGGCCATGAACAATTCCGTTGTGGATGAAACGGATCCCTATACCATTGCCATGCAGGACAGGGCTTTCTACGAAAATCTTGTAAGGGATACGGAATTTATCAATAAGGTAAAAAAGAGATATTCATTTCTCAGGGAATATTATCTTAATGATGAATACATTTTTTCTCTGATTGATGAGACCATAAGATATCTGGATGATGCAAGACAAAGAGAATGGTACAGATGGGCGGCTGATTATTATGATGATTCGTATGGAAATCCCGGGAACTTTTATCTGTCGGATTATGATAAAGAAGGAATTGTCATAAGCAGATTTAATGATGATTATGATCAGGAGATATATAACATCAAAACATATCTCAGTATTCACGGAAGCATGATCCAGAGTAACTTAACTGATCTGCGCCTACTGTGTGATATCACCACCGGCCTTAAAGGAGAAATGACACTTCTGCTTGTGATAACCTGCTGCCTGTTTGCGATCCCTTCCATTTTGATAAACAGAAAATAAGAATATGACAGATTACCCTTTGACAAATGAAATACCAAAAGCACATTACTTTCTGGATTTTCTGAATGATCCGGTAAGCATAACGATCATCAGGATCGCTGCAGTCCTTATTGCGGTGATATTTGTGTCTGCGTATTTTTACATAAGAATGCGTAAAGATAAAAAGGATGGAGAAAAATAGAATATGGTCTTTTCAAGCGTAACATTTTTATTCTATTTTTTTCCGGTTGTTCTGATCCTCTATTTTCTGTGCTCATTTAACAGAACGCTTCAGAACCTGGTGCTTCTTGCATCCAGCCTTGTTTTTTATGCGTGGGGAGAGCCTGTAAACATTCTGATCCTTTTGGGATCCATAGCAGTTAATACCATGGCAGGATACATGGTAGCATCCGGAAGCGAAAAAAAACGCAAAGCGGTTCTTATCATTGACATAGTGATAAACCTTTTTGTCCTCTTTGTTTTTAAGTATCTGTGCTTTGTTTTGGATATTCTCAGTCCCGCTATCGGGAAGACCGGTATTTCCATAGCGCTTCCCATCGGAATATCCTTTTTTACCTTTCAGGCGCTTTCCTATGTTATTGATGTGTATAAGGGGATCGTAAAGCCGGAGAATCCTTTTACCGTGGGTCTTTATATTTCTTTTTTTCCACAGCTCATCGCAGGACCCATCATTCAGTATAAAACAGTTGCGGACCAGATAAAAAACAGAAAGCTTACATTTGATAAGTTTGCTGCCGGCATGAGCCGCTTTGCCATAGGTGTGATAAAAAAAGTACTGCTTGCAAATACTTTTGCGTCACTTGCGGATAATATCTTTAACTGGTCCTGCATCGGAAATGACTATTATTCCGTACCTGCACTTTTGGCCTGGCTTGGAAGCATATCATACACTCTTCAGATATATTATGATTTCTCGGCGTATTCGGATATGGCCATAGGTCTTGCCCTGTGCTTCGGATTCAAATTCGGTGAGAATTTCAACTATCCGTATTCGGCAACATCCATAAGTGATTTTTGGAAGAGATGGCATATATCCCTTACGGACTGGTTCAGGGAATATGTATATTTTCCTCTTGGAGGAAGCAGAGTAACGAATCGTGACATCATGGTCAGAAATCTGTTTATAGTATGGCTCCTTACCGGAATATGGCACGGCGCAAACTGGACATTTATTGTCTGGGGATTATTCTACTTTCTGGTTCAGCTTGCGGAAAGATTCTTTAAGTATCCGGAAAAGATAGAAAGCATGTTTTTAAGGCGCTTGTACACACTGTTTGTTGTCAATCTTGCATGGGTCATCTTCAGAGCAGACAACCTGTATCAGGCGGGGATATTCATAAAGAACATGTTTGCGTTCAATCACAACGGAGTGCTCAGTTCCACTGCGCTGATGCTTGTAAGGGAAAACTGGGTATTCTTGCTTGCTGGGATCTTTTTCTCGGCTCCCGTAGTCAGAACAGTGAATGAATATATGTATGATAATCCTGACCGCGCCGGGGTGAAGTTTTTATCCCTTGGATATCCTTTTGTTATCATTAGTTTGTTTTTGATATCTGCAGGCTATCTTATGAGCGGCAGTTATAATCCTTTTATCTATTTTAATTTCTGAGGGTGTAAATGGACGAGAAAAGAAGAGTAAAAAAATACCTGTTCAGAAAAAAAGTTCTTGCTGTCTGCCTGACTTTTATCATCATGTTTTATTTTGCGATAAACCTGATCAAGTCCGGTGAAGTGCTTTATGAAAATGCCAAAGAAAGTGCCGGACAAATGCTCTCCGGAGACATTTCGCTTAAGCAGATGGTCGGACAGATAGAAGAATCTCTTACAGACGACGCATATGAGAGAATGAAGTTTGTTGAGCTTTTCTCATATACAAATGTTCTTCTTGATAAAAGGGAGATCAACAATTTTGCCTACATAAAGGATGAGACGGGAAGCCTTCATTATTCGTCCTTTTACAGGGAAAGACAGACAGAGCTTTTCGAATATGCAATGCGGGTAAAAAGACTGAAGGATTACGTCGGTTCCCGTGACACTGAGGTTTTGTTTGTGGTGGCACCGTCTAAGTTTGTTCCAAATGACAATCGTCTGAGGAGCGGAATGCCTGTCAATAATCCACAGCCTGTTGTGGATGAACTGCTTTTTTATCTAAACCGCCTTGGGGTTGATACTCTTGATCTTAACAGGGTCATTCCCTGTAAGGAGGTCCCTTATGAAGAAGCATTTTTCAGAACGGATCATCACTGGACCATAGATGCGGCGTACTATTCCACTAAGGTTCTTGCACAGCGCATGAATGAAGATTTTGGTTATGACCTGGATACTGAGACTTATCTTTCCGAAGATTCATATACCACCGTCAGATATGAGCAGGGAATGCTTGGCTCCATGGGTCGTGGCAGCGGTGCCAACTTTTCCGGGCTTGACGACTTTAATGCATATTATCCCAATTTTAAGATGAATTTTTACAGGAATACTTTGGGGGAGGACGGACTGTACAGGGACCAGGAAGGAGATATTATCGGCACCCTTGTCCTTCCGGATGTTCTTAAAAACAATTCGAATATATACAGTGATTCCCAGTATTCACTGTATATTAACGGACTGCGTCAGCACGAGCAGATAAAAAATCTCGATAACCCGGAGGGGCTTAAGATCTTCATGATAAGAGATTCGTATTTTTCTCCGGTTATGGCATTTATGGCTCCCATGTGCGGGGAGATCGATGCCATGTGGTCACTTGAAGATATGGATCAGCTGAATATAGAGGAATACATCAGATCAAATGAATTTGACTGTATTATCATAGAGTTTTACCCCTACAACATTGGTGAAGAGGGATTTAGATTTTTTGAGGGAGAATAATGAAAAACAATATGGATGAAAACAAAAAGAACAAGATAAAAGATACAAGGGCAAAGATCTGGTTTGTTCTTAATATG
Source organism: uncultured Lachnospiraceae bacterium (assembly GCA_900320825.1). Taxonomy (GTDB): domain Bacteria; phylum Bacillota; class Clostridia; order Lachnospirales; family Lachnospiraceae; genus AC2028. The sequence goes on from ONTX01000209.1 coordinate 8,101, forward strand.
ATATGTTCCATATCCTATCTGTTATGGAGGATATTTTTTACCATTCCCTTTGAGTATGGTCTTATCTCCATAATCGCAGGTATCGCGCTGCTGGTGGTTGAGGCTCTGGGACTGGTTGAGGCTCTGGTTCACTATGTGAACATGTACAATACAAGGGATTATAAAAAGCCTGAGATAGAACCTGAAATGTTCCCCGATGTTGACATATTTGTCGCAACTTACAACGAGCCTGTGGAGATCCTTGAAAAAACCCTTCGTGCCTGCAAAAGGATGGATTATCCCAACAAAAACAAAGTTCACATTTACCTTTGCGATGACGGAAGACGAAGTGAGATGAAGCTTCTTGCCGAGTCCCTTAAGATCAATTATCTTGACCGTAAGGATAACAGCGGACACAAGGCGGGGAACTTAAATAACGCCCTGGCCCATTCTTCCTCTCCTTATATTGTTACTTTTGACTCGGATATGCTGCCCCAGTCATGTTTCCTTATGGAGACCATTCCGTATTTTGTTGATGCCGAGATCAGAAACAAAGGAAGAAAGCCTGAAGAACAGATCAGACTCGGATATTTACAGACTCCCCAGTCCTTCTATGATATGGATCTTTTCCAGTTTAATCTTCATTCGGAAAATAAGATCCCCAATGAGCAGGATTATTTTTACCGCGATATCGAGGTTGCAAGGACCCGTACCAACAGCTGTATCTACGGAGGTTCCAATACGGTTTTAAGCCGCAAGGCTCTTGAAGATATCGGTGGATTTTATACCGGTGCCATTACTGAGGATTTTGCAACCGGCATCCTGATCCAGAAAAAAGGATATGTCACTCTTGCCATCGGCAAAAAGCTCGCATCCGGAGTGTCGGCAAAAACCCTTCAGGACCTTATCCAGCAGAGAGTCCGCTGGGCAAGGGGCGTTATATCAACAGGAAGAAAAATGCATATATATACTTCCAAGGATCTTTCTTTCGGACAGAAGATCAATTACTGGGCTTCCATCTGGTACTGGTTCGCTCCGGTAAAAAGATTCATATACATAATGTCCCCCATACTGTATGCGACTTTCGGATTCATGGTCTTCAGATGTACCCTTTGGCAGGTGCTTCTTTTCTGGCTTCCCATGTATGTGACCAGTAATATAAGCCTTAAAAGCCTGAGTAACAATGTCAGAAATACAAAGTGGACATCCATTTATGAATATGCGCTTTTCCCCTATATGATCATTCCGGTCATCCTGGAAAGCTTCGGAATATCCTTAACGAAGTTTAAAGTAACCAAAAAAGGCGGTAAAGACGAAGGCAAAAATCCTGAGAAGCTTCTTTACATGGCTCCCGTGCTGATCCTGATAATACTCTCTATAATCGGTATCATACACTGTATCATGATAATGTTTGACAGCGGATCCCTGGGCCCCATCGTTGTGCTCTTCTGGCTCGTATATAATCTTTTTAACATGATCATGTGCATGTTTTTCATTGACGGAAGAAACGTATACAGAGGTGCGGAGAGAGTCTATGTCGCATTAAACGGCGTGCTTCATATCGGAGAAAATGAGTATCCTTTTGTGACCAAGGATATTTCTGAAACGGGAATGGCAATGTATCTTGATAAGCCCATTCTTATTGAAGAACGTGAAGGTCAGGATATATACTGTGAGATCACTGACAGAAAGTGGAAATGCTGCTTAAGGCCCCAGGTCAAATATTCCCAGGAAGAGCCCAAAAGAGAAGACAATAAGTGGCTCTATACTTTTATCTTTGAAGGCTTCTGCGGTGCAGATGATTATGATCAGCTCCTTGCGATCCTTTATGACCGCGTTCCCACCAATCCTTCCGAGATAAAAAAGAATAACGGTCTGTACGATGATCTCAGCACCAATCTGGAAAAGAGATTTTCCGAAAACAAATACATGAAACGTCATTATCCCCGTATACGTCTTGGCTGTGCGATCCCTGCCATTGCTGACGGAAAGGAAGTTGAAATCTTCGCGGAAGATTTTAATTATCAGTATTTTTCCACCAGACAGGGCAAGGCAGGGGACGAAGTTTATATCATTCTCGGGGATATAAAGATGCCCGTTGTATATGAGCAGGCTAATGAAAAGATAGGCCTTTATAAAATTAAGGATTTTGAAAAAGTATATCCCGATCAGAAAACAAGTGATGAGATCATGGAAAAACTCCTTTCCATGTGTAAGCCCGAAGAAAACGGAAAAGAAAACCAGCAGCCCGCTGAAAAGAATCAGGATAAGAAACAGTTCAATGAAATGGATATCTTCTGATCCATACTTCAAAACACCTCTTTACAAATAAAACCCCATATAGTACGATAGAGAAAACGGTTTCCGATTTCTAAGGCTTTTCTGCGCATTCATTTATTTCGGAAACCCTGATAAACGTGCACATTTGTCGATCCGGACAGATTTTTGAGAGCGGGGAACAGGAGGTAGATATGGTAGTTACTATAAGAGACGTAGCAAAACGTGCCGGCGTTGCAGTGTCAACCGTTTCAAAGGTTATCAATAAATATCCCAGTGTGTCGGAGGACACCATAGCAAGGGTTAATAAGGCCATAGAGGAACTTCATTTCATTCCCAATTCCGTGGCCGCATCTCTTTCTTCAAAGCAATCCGGCCGTGTTGCGGTGATCACAGATCCCGACGGCCAGACACTGGCA
>ONTX01000211.1 GCA_900320825.1 uncultured Lachnospiraceae bacterium
CAATATTTCTTAACTAAATTTTACGCTTTCAGAGGATTTTCATCAATAAATCAAGAGAGAACGTTCTGTTAACAAAAAATCAACAGATACTCCATAATACTGCCATTCGGCAGAACAAATTCCTGATGTTTTCCGCTCACGGATCACACGAAACGATCAGTAAGTCGCCCCTCATCATCGAATATCAAGTTATACTGAATCATCTGAAGAACTGAAAGTTCATCATAATACGGCGAAGCATCGATAGAAGGATAATAGTTACCTTCACTGTCCCAGACACCGATAGCGGTAATAGCAGGTACCTCCTCATGAAGATCAAGAAGGTACATGTCATAGTCTGAAAGCTCAACGCCTGCTATCTCTAATACTGTGCTGGCGAAGTAATTTGTGGATAAAGTATTCAATACAGGTTCGTTATCTGAATCTCCAAGCGTATCCGATTCTTCGATATCATAGTTAGCCCAGATTACATAAGGAACGTAGTAGTTATTAAGGACATCACCGGAATGATCTGCAAGAGCTTCAATCGCATCAGGATCAAGTTTAGGCTGATGATCACCATACATGGCAATGATAGTAGGCTCATCACATTGTGAGAAGTATTCTACCAACTCCCTGAATGCATCGTCACTGGTCTTGATCAGTGACAGATAGCTGTTTAACGAATCAGGAGCGTTGAAATTTGTAACATAGATACGATCATCTTCATCGGGATTAAAGATCTGAGTATATCCGCCGTGATTTTGGATAGTAACATTAAAGCAGAACCACGGAGCATCAGAACTGCACCTGAATTCTTCATATAACTGTTCTACTCTTATGTAATCAGCCGAATCACTTAAGTAATCACGTTGAAGATCGGACTCAGGATAATCCGTTCTGAAATCATCCTCAAAGACTATCTCGTCAAATCCGAAATGATTATAGACATTTGTACGGCTGTAACCTGATGAATAATATGAATGATATGCGACAGTGTGGTACGGGGTCTGCTGATTCTCAAGCACCTGAGGAACAGTAGGTATATCAGCATTAATGTACTGAGTATACGGTACAGATCCATAAGGCATGAAATTCATAGTAGAACGGGTCAGGACCTCGAACTCGGAATTCGCAGTAGGACCGCCTGTAATCGACATATTAAGATAACCCTTTTGGGTATTCTCAGTCAGGCTGTGAATATACGGCATACAATCTTTATTAGTCTCGATATCATAAAGGATCGACAGATCAGCAAATGCTTCATTTTGAATGATGATGATATTTGGAGATGAGTATGAATCCGCGTCTTGAGCCGAAGCCGAGTCAATAGCATCAGCAACAAGTTGAGCATCATAACCGTCAACTTCTACCTTTGCTATAGAATTCATGTTACTCATGAAATACGGGATATAACCAGCATGCGAAACGTTTTTGTTATAATCCCATGCCACACCCATTATTCTCTTATACAACATTCCGTTGTGGAATGTTACAAATACACATGAAACGATAGCAACCGCGATGCCAGATCGAACCAATATATCTTTGGCATGAGGCTTATCATGCTTAGGGAATTTCAGCAAGATCGTTACAACAATTGCAGATATCAATAATCCGATAGCTAACCAGAACCAGAAGGTCGTTTTGTAAGTATAATTTCCTGCAACTTCCATCGCGGTACGGACAACTGTAAGATCGCCGTATATTACGTAATTACCTCTGAATTGATAAACAATATCATTGATAAGTCCGATAAAATATGCAAACCCGAGACTTACGAAAGCACCTATCTTCACATTTCTAGTGATCACATCTATCAAGGCCTGAAGAATTACCCAATAAAGAATATTGTAAAGCAGAAGACTCGAAGCCATACACATCTTGCTCCCGGCTTGAAATTCCAGGATCATGCATGACCACAAAGCAATAAACAAAATGAATAAGATCTTATACATTCTCGGATGGCGTGACGGAAAACTCTTGATCGAACTCCAAAAAACCGGCCAGTCAATAATACAGCAACCGAAAGCCGTAAAAGCACCGACTATCCTGAAGAACGACAGCCAATGACCAAACGAATAGTAATTAGTGAATAACTCATGAGAGAATACTGTGCCTAAAGCGATCAAATAATAATATAACAACAAACCGAATACCACTCTGAAGTATGGTATCAATCTAAGTAAAGCAGAAGTCTTTTTCGACTTAAAAGGAATATGAAATTTCAAAGAAGTAAAGACAATCGGTACAAGTACCAAAATGAGATTCAAAGTCCTTGCAAGATGCTGCTCACGCATATCACTTAAGATAAAAGAAGCATCTACGTTCTTTCTAAAATCAGTACTCATAGCATTATCATATGCTTCACTTCCGTTTATATAATCAAACGTAAATTTATACATATTATACCCATCAAAGAGGATATACAGCGCTATGACTATAAGAGCCAATACAGCATATAATATGTTGCTATTTCTAAATTTTCTTTTATCCATACTACAAATATAGCACAAAAAAGGTCGGGGACGAATCCCCGACCTTAATCAATTCAAACCTTATAATTCAGATAACATTCCTGATTATGAAGCTGTCCACTCGTTAGCAGAAGGATCCCACTCATATGTGTTATCACCAATATCTACAGAACCACCGGTAATAACACCACTGCTGTTAACTGTGAAGGAGCAAGTAAAACCACTATTTCCTACCAAAGTAGCAACTGTCTCTCCATTACCTGCAGATGTACCTTCATTAACATTGGATGTAATATCCTTCGAATACTGATATGTAGCTGCGGACTGAGCTGCTGTCAATACTGTAGCTGCCATCTGATAGTCCTTCTCCTG
>ONTX01000213.1 GCA_900320825.1 uncultured Lachnospiraceae bacterium
AAACATATTTTAAAGGTGTATCAAAAAAGTACGCCTTTATTTAACGCTCAGGATTTGGTACTGTGTTAAACAATGCTATCCGAAGAGTAAAACATGTGGAATACAAAGGGACTCTTTCACAAACAGTAAACGCTGTTCTATGAAAGAGCCCTTAATTTGATTATGAGCCATTGCTTATAATGGGTTTTTATCAGGTGAAATCCATATTTTGCTCAAAGAAACTTTTGCACATCTCTCCAAGAAGAAGGGGTGCGGAGGACCTATTGGTATTATGGGCTTTTCGGAGAAGCGATGCTTGTTTCTGGAAACGTCCTGTGGACAAGAGAAGGTAAATTTGAGTTGTGATATCAGCATCATAGGAGGCGCTGTGTATAAGATGTTTATCTATAACGATTCCGTTTTGCTCGGCGGCTTTTTTTAAGGCGGTTTTTTCACGAGTTATGTCTGCTCCTAGTTTTTTGAAATAAATATTCTGAAGGTCTTCCCATTCATTCATATTATCAGGAGGATTCATTTCCTTTTCGTTACATTCGGTTTGAAACTGTTGGTAGTCTGATTCTGACCATGCATAAATTTTAGTTTTTCGGTTTCCAATCCATTCGGAAAACGTATGTATGGCAAATATAAAGGTCGGGGCATGTCGGAGATTTGATTCATCAATACCTGTCAGACGACGGATAATAGGAGAAAGTGTATTGCTGAAGACAGGCTTAACATAAGACTGAAATCTATCAGTAATCTCGCTATTATTAACAACCTTCACGGCACCAATTTCTATAATTTCATTGGCCAATGCCGTGTTATTCTCCTTTGTCACAGGGTTCATCTCGAAATCCAGTATGATTGCCTGTTCATAAGTTTGATCTGACTTCATCATTGTTTTTCCTCCAGATTAATCTAGGATTTAAAGATTGTTTTCGCTGGTTAATATATATAGTTCACAGATACAGTAGGGCCCAGAGCCTGTCGGCAGACGCCGACAGGCTTTTTGAAAGGGCATAATAATATGCAAATATCGCTATTCAATTAGAAACTTTTACTCTGAGGGTTAGAAAGAAGGTATGGACGTTTCCTGTTTTTGTTCCTACATCCTGGCCAAGGAAGAATGCCTCTTTTCTTGCTCGCGAGCCTCGATCATGGAACGAAGCCTGTCAAATAACTTTTCACGACGATAAAGGTATGTCGAACGAGGTGTCTTGTATTTTTTTTCATATTCCCGAGAGGAAATGCCCTCCATTTCGGCGATAATTATGTGGTGCTCTTCATCCGAAAGGGTGGGGAAAATGTCATAAAGGATACCTATGCGATTATCAGTAAATACTTTATTGAGAACCCTATCCTCGAGGCTTTCCTCATCGTCGTACCGGGGCTCAATTCCAAGGCTGACCAGCTGTTCCCAGGAGCATTCTCTTGGTTTTGCCTTTGGATCAAAATCCATCATGTTTCCATCAACATCGCATCCTTTTACTGCTGTTTTTTTTGTTCTTTCCTTATTTTCTTCTCTCCAGTCGAACCGGTTCATTTCACTGGCAGATTTCTCATCGCATTCTGCGAAAATATATTTTCCATTGGCGTCAGTAGTTCTAAATGCATTCTTTTTATACGGCTTAATATTACTCATCACAGTAGTCTCCTTTCTTTCGGATTGTTCGAAGGAAAGCGGAGAAGCTATTGCGACCAATAAAAAGATGGCTGCCTTATAAAACGCAGGGCCACCTTTTTGCCAACTGCAATAAAGTGCTTTACAGTTTGACATAAGGTCTTATAGCCCTCCGCTCCAGTGATGGCGCCATCTCTTGAAGCAAAGAATGTTTATATGTTACAATGTATCAGGAAGTAGATTTTGACCGGTGATCACGGGCATCTTGCCTTGATCAGTGGGTACAAACTATCTCCTTCCGATGGAATAATTGTACTATTTGAAAAATTGCAAGAAAATTGTTGGTTCGCTTGATTCTGTTGTTGGTTTTTCGTTTTTTATTATTATTGGAATGCTTATTTCAACATAATAATAAATGGAGCTTGATATAAGGCATTGACACGAGCACTCTGATTTCGATAAGCAAAATGTATTCAATTATGATATTGTCTGAGATAGCAAAACAGCCGTGGAAACGCGGCTGTTTTGCTGTCTTAAATATTTCAGGAATCCTGGGGTAACGTGATTGCGGGTGGTTTTTTAGTTATTTGTATCCTGTTCATCTGTTGTTTCTTTTTCCAGTTGTTCCCGGACATTTTCGAGAAGTTCAGTGGCATTTTGTGTGGCTTCTTCAACGGTGTTTCTGCCCCAGAAGTGTCCAGCAAGACCAACATACTTTAATTCTTTGATCTCAAATACAGTAAAAATCAGATAGTCTTTTGTGTGGGTTTGTTGGCGGACAATCCCTTCATAAGCGCTGTCGAAGAAAGCACCCATTTCGGTAGGATTATTATTTACATACCATTTCGAGAATTCCTCGACATTTGGGTTTTCTGTGATCAGGAAAACAACAGACGCAGCAATCAGGAGTAAGGTAGTAATAAAGCTGAACAGTTTTTTCATTATTTCATCACCTCCACTTTTATTTTTCCTTTTTTCTGTAGATAGATATCATCGGAATGGAGCGATACGACGGCATACAGTGTTACTTTTGATAATTTTATGCTTTTGGCTTTTGATATATCCACGGGTGATTCCTGTGGGTCGATGAAATCAAAAGCATTTTGAAAACGTTTACTGCTGTAATATGCCGAATTGTTATAGCCTAAAAAACATACTTCTGACGGACGGACCGTAAGATCGCTCCAAAGGGTAAATACGGCATCCTTTTCAGATTCTTTTTGAAACTGAACCGGAAGCAACGGATTGTAATTTACAGACGAACTGATCTTGACGGGGTATAAAGGGGTCGGAGCAACTAGGGGAGTTTTTTCTATGTCGGATGTTGGAGCAGATTTTTTATTGTCTTCGGCAGAGTGAACTGAATGAGAATTTTTTTCTTGAGAGGTATGTAAGATATCTCTATCAGTAGTTTCAGATTGTGTATCTGTTATCATATTCTTTGAGCAGCTGTCAGATGGCTTTCCATTCTCATCGGCAATAGTGGAGATATCAGATGAGACCGGGATGTAACCGAAAGGAAGATCTACAGTTTCATCACTGGATGTCTGCTCTTTCTTTGTGGGAATCGTTTTGGAAGTCCTTTTGGGAGCTTCTTTCCTTTTAGATCCTTTTTTACTTTTCAGCATTTTTTTAATCTGTAAAAGAGTGATTAGCTGGGCGCAGTTTATTGCTGTCAGCAGCAGGAGGGACAGAAGCGCTGTCGCGATCAGAAGTCCCGGCAGGAGACGGGGGAGGGACGATCCCGTCCCCTGCCATACAGTACTGCAGACAGCAGATCCGGTCTGGATTGCTGACATGATCAAATTGTCCTCCTTCTTGAGAGTGTATGTTTTATCAGAGTTCTGCAGCGATCCTGCGCAGACAGATGTCCAGCAGGCTGCCGCAAATGTGTTCCTTTTCGACACCGGGGCAGCTCATAATGAAGTACTCCATGGTCTCTCTGGCCTCGGCGATCATGTTACGGAAGTTATTTCTGACTTCTTCACGGATCATACGGTCGGTGACTCCCCCGTCAGTTCTTCCGGTGAGAGCCCAGATGTTATAACTGTTTTCAAAGTCTTCGAAGGTGTAGCTGTCAATGAGCATAGTGAAGGCTTTATCGTAAAGATGATCAAATGCCTCACGGTATTCCGCACAGGTTTCAGGAAGATCGAGACTGCGGAGATGGTTTCTGGCAGCGACTTTTTCGTCTTCACCCTGTTCTCCATAGGCCAGATCCAGATAGTGATCTTCAAGATCTGTTCCAGGGCTGATAAGGGGGATATTGACGAGGTTTGCGGCAGAGCCTTCCATCATATAGAGGATGCCTTCAGCCACGGATCTCTTATCGACATCATTGTTCGGCAGGAACAGGATATTTCC
>ONTX01000218.1 GCA_900320825.1 uncultured Lachnospiraceae bacterium
ATCATCAAATTTATGAGCGTTTTCCTCTGAAAGCATGTGTCCTTCCCTAAGGTCGCTTATCTCGACAAGGGCAGCCACAAACTTCTTCATATCCCCGGCAGCTTCAAGATCCTTAAGATATTCGACGGGCTCTTTGTCCTTCTTATGTCTCATTTCATTGTCAGCAAGCTCTGTTTTTACAGCTTCTTTGTTTATGTCATTACTGATCCTGAGAAGAGATTTGTATGACGAATTCAAAACTGCATTAAAAGGCTTGTCGCTGTACTTTTCCGCAAGAGCCAGCAACCCGTCGCAGATCTCTTTTTTATCGGCATTGCTTTCTATATGCTTATTCCAGTACTTATCCTTAAGGGCTTTGAAATCTTTTGCATAATCCTCAATACCCTGCTTACGGACTTCATTTCCAAATTCCCTGATATTTTCTATGGCAGCCTCTACTCCGCCAAAAGCACCCAGAATTGCCATATCCTTTGTGCTCCAGCCGTTCTCAAGAGCTTTCAGTTCACCCTTTAACCAGCCGTAAGCAGTGGTTACTCCCCTTTGGTTCTCACGATCCATGATGGATTTAAATCCGCCCGGCTGTTGTTTGTCAGTTTTCAAAAGTGTCGGATCCGTTACCTGCCTTAATTTTTCGTAGGCCGTAATATATCCGGTGTGTGCCGCTCTTATCTTATCCGCATATTCTTCTTCGTCAGCTTTTGACCAGCTTTTTCCGTTTCTCTTAAGTTCCTCTTCCTTCTTCTGGCGCTCAATACCAACTCTTAACTCTTCCGTTGCAAAATGCATCAGATCGAGCTGATCATCATAAAAAGATCCGAGTTCTTTTTTTACATCTCCTGCTTCAAAGCCATTTCCTTTCAGATACAGCAGATCCATCTTCATGGCTTCCATTCTGGATCCATAGGGAGATGTTGAATAAAACGTTGCCAGTTTTACCTCATCCTCAGTAAGGATATAGGCCATATCCTCCCAACGCCTTTTGGCTTTTTCCTCCTTTGCGTTTGAGATTTCCCTCTTTATCCTGTCTAACAACTCCCTCTTGGCAGTCTTATAAATATTTTCAGCTTCTCTTCCCTTTATGGGCCTGCTGAACTTTATATCAGGATTTTCGGAGTTAAGATGGGGAGAATTAACATAACCTTCCTGTCTGTCATGTCTTGGATTTTCAATGATCTTAGGATTATCTTCGTTCTGTCCGTATTCATTTATCAACTCGTCAAGTTCAAAGACCCTGTCCTGAATACTATTGTAAAAAGGTGTATCATTCAGCACACCGGCAAATGAAGTAAGGAAATTATCGATCATAAACCCGGAAGCATATGCGGCATTCTCCCATCCCGGATTTTTCTCAAGTTCGGGTGCATTGTTTGCAAAATAACTCTCGTTTAATGAAGCGACCTTTTCCTTAAGCTCTGCGGGTGCGGATTCTGATAATCTCTCCGGAAGAAGCTTAAGCTCGTTCTTCATTCTTTCATACCCCGGAACATTCTGATCCTGGGGATGACGTAACAGGACTTCAATATATACTTTCTGGATGGACTCAAGAACCTCATCGGGATACAGACTCTTATCCACACCGACAGGAGCATAAAGAGCCATCCTCATCATTCTCTCAGCCCTGTCGATCATTCCTGCATAATCAATGGGATTTCTGTTTAATGCCTCTTCAAGATCAAATGTCTCTCCGACTTTTCTTCCGAGATAATCCGTCTGGGGAAGATTTCCAAGCATTGCAGCGGGGTTTCTCTCCGCATCACTTGCAACGATAAGTTTCTGGAGTGTCTGCGATCTGAGCCATCTGTCCTCTTCCGAAGCACTTGAAGGGTCTCCCTGCAGGAATTTGTACTTTGACCTTTCGGATACAACTGCAAGCTGGAGATTTGAGAACATTGCCTCAGATCCGATGGCGTTCTTTTTGAAAAGCTCTGCATCTTTCTCAAGCGTTGTCGGCAAAGCAATCTGTCTTCCAAATCCCATAAGGGGCACTGCGTTATCCACACGGGTAAAACCGTTTGAATGCTTTCCGGAGCTGGTCATTACAGAGATCAGCTCTTCAAGCTCAAGGTTCTTAGTCTGTTCGGTAAAGCTTACATTCTTAAGATTTTCAAGGTTTGCCCTGACTATGGTTCCCGTGGGATCGTTAAGATAATCGTCAACTTTTACTCCGCTCTGCTTGATCCTGGTAAATGTTATAAAAGCTCCGTTGATCATGGCAGTAGTCTTGATATCTCCGGTGAACTCAAAAGGAAGTTCGTTATTACGTATACTGTCCATATTTCCGGGGATCATAAGAGGATCTGCGTTCAGATATTTTTTTGCAAGAGCGTATAGCTCCTTCATATCATTTACAGTCTTCTCGTAATCTTCGGATGCTTTTATGATGTCGTCCGGATTTCCGGCTTCGACAGCAGCTATGAGAGCATTCTTCTGGTCAAGGAGCTTGTTAAAGGAATAAATCTTTGATCCATCCTCTCCCTGGGGATTATAAGGATACTCATGGAGTTTCATTTCCTCCATTTTTGCATAGATCAGCCTCAGACCCTCTTTGGTCTCTTCGCTGTATTCAACAGGAGTATTAAGAAGTGCGTCAAGATCATTCTCGCGCTCATGATCAACTATGATTATCCCGTTTTTTGACTCATTTTCGTCATAGATATTATGGTACTTGCCGTTTTCATATTCAGGGATCATGCCATTTATCACATTGGATCTGCCGGCTTCTATACTTTGGCATGTCTTCTCACGCGCCCAGAATTCATCCCTTATCTCGGGCTTCATCACATTAAGATGTTCCTTGGCATATGCAAGTGCCCTCTGGTACTTTTCACTCTTTGCAGGATCGTCAGCGATATTCTGGGGAATGTTAGCGCTCAATTCGTCTATCCTTGCATCATGAGTTCCTTCAGTCATCTCATTAGGGGCATACTCATCTATGCTCTTTATCGTGGCGAGCCGCTCTGTAAGAGTCTGTGCTTTCTGTGGATCCATGGTCTGCTCAAGAACAGTGATAATAGCCATCTCTTCAGCAGGATCAATGCTATAAAAGGATTGTATGACCTGTGCCGTAAGAGGCACTTCCGCTTCCGCACGGGTAAGCTTTCCCTCTTCAATCCACCTCTCCACGGTTTCATCGAAAAACACATATTTATCCCTGAATTTTTCTACATTGTTGCCCAGTTCCTGCAAAAGCTCAGGATGTTCCCTTTCAAGGAAAAGAAGCATCCTGGTCCTGTAGGCGACCGAAGTCTTTGCGTTATCAAGTACACGTTCTGCTTTATTAGATCCCATCACGGTTCCATAGGCGTCCATGAGCTGGTTCAAAGGAAGTCTCAAAGCTCCCAGATATTCACGGGCCAGTTTGACGGATCTGTCCGCATATCTCACTTTCTTGTTATAGTCAAAAAATCCCTGTGGATCATTGATACGATCCGGCTGGACTTCTTTTTTTACTTCAACGCCTTCCATTACTTTCTTCTTATAGATATCAGCAAGATTTCCCATTTTTTTCTCCTTTGGTCAAAATCTATTTGTGATTACAGTTTTAGCTACAAGGGCATTATTACTCCTATGGCAAAAATTATATATTGCAAAACGTAGCAAAAGCGAAACAAAGGCGTCAGAAAAGGCTTAACGCGGTATTTACTTATTGTGAATCGGTATGGTTTTGCTGTACTTCAATATTAATTTATCGTAGAACGATAATTTTTGCTTGACAAACGATAACCGGAGTATTATATTCTCCTCATAAGAGGTCCCGGCGCATATTTACAGAGAGAAAGAAAGCTGGCGCCGGATGAAAGGAGATCAAAATGTCACAAAAAAGCCTTGTTAAGTGGATACAGGGAATACTCATAGGATTTGCGGTATGCGGATTCATTTTCTACGGAGGATTGATCCCAAATATCGGTCTGGGATTTGTTGAATCATACCCCGAGTTCGGATATATGTTCGTTCCCTGGCTGGTCTTCATACTGCTCACAGGAATCCCCTGCTACATATTCCTGTACTATGCATGGAAGATCACACTCAATATCGACAACGACAATTCCTTCTGCATGGAGAATTCGATGCATCTGAAAAAAATGGCCTACCTTACACTTTTTGATACCGTATTTTTCATGGTGGGAAACATCATATATTTCTTCCTGGGAATGAATCATCCCGGGGTCTTACTTGGCAGCATCCTGGTGGTCTTCGTGGGAGTCGCCATATCAGTGGCATGTGCCGCACTCTCCCACCTTGTCAGCAACGCTGCCGGGATCAAAGAAGAAAATGATCTGACTATATAGGAGGTGGTGACATATATGGAAGATAAGATCATATTCAATATAGATATCATGCTGGCAAAGCGGAAAATGAGTGTCACCGATCTTGCCGATAAAGTAGGGATCACCATAGCAAACATGTCAATCTTAAAAAACGGCAAGGCAAAAGCCATAAAAGTATCAACACTCTGTAAACTGTGCGAAGCGCTTGAATGTCAGCCGGGAGACCTGCTGGAATACAAGAAGGGATAAAAGATGGAAAACAATAATATAAACAATAATATTCAGAATAATGCCATGCCGGTAAATAACTCCTTTTCCGGCACCAATGCAATGCCGGGAAATAATACCATACCGGGCAACAACCCCATGCCGGCAAGCAATGTTTCACTTATAAACAGGATCGAAGTTTTCAGATACAAGAGAGCTTATGTAAAAGCATTTCTCATTTCACTTCTGACCATAATCCTGCTTTATAAAAACCGTGCATCCATATGTTATCCGGTATTCATGATCTCAATGCTGGGCATTTTAGCGTGGGACTGTAAAAGTATGGGAAAAAGCCTGATCAGAAACATAGAAGGAAAACTTGACATCAAGCTTTTCTACTGCATTTCACTGATCCTTTTGTCGGTATCAAAATCAATAACCGCATCAAAGGACCTTCAGTGGGGAGACGGTGCCGGCATTCTGCTGCTTACAATATGTCTTCTCCTTAAAATATATTGTAACGTTGAAGCCAAAGATATAACCGAACAGCTTATGAAT
>ONTX01000284.1 GCA_900320825.1 uncultured Lachnospiraceae bacterium
ATCTCTGACGGAATTAACAGCTACTACCTCGGAACCGACGGAACCCTTCAGAAGGGACTGTTTTCCGCAAACGGTTCGATCTTCTATTCTGACGCAAACGGCAGGATCCAGACGGGTCTTGTAACAATACAGGGCATTAACTTCTACTTCGACCCCGCAAAGGGCGGAGCACTTATGATCGCGGATACGGCAACTGATGCTGCGGGTCATGTATATGTTTCCGACGCCACAGGTCTTTGCGTGATGATAAAATAAATGTTATTTGATAAATTTATCAGGAAACAACGAAAAACAGTATATGGAATAAAGCTTGCACTCATCGGGCTTTTCGTTCTTGTCGGCTTAGGCTTTGTTTTTCTTTTCATCAAAAATATAAGCGGTGATGTTCATACCGAAAGATATCTGTCGCTGGGATGGAATATCGAATATGACGGAAAGACCTATGAGAGAAAGGCTCTTGCCGATTTTTCCTGCAAAGGGATAAAAAGGGGAGAGACCGTGGTTATGTCCAGGATCCTTCCGCCCAATATTCCTCTTAATGCAGCACTGATCGTTCACGTTCACTATGCCGCAGTCAAGGTTTATCTTGATGACGAGCTTATCTATGAGGCTGATGTAGACAGGTATGAAGCAGGACAGCACCTTGGGAACGGATTTTATGAGATCATCCTTCCTGAAGGTTGCACCGGTAAAATGCTCACCCTTGAGTATATTGCCGGAGAAGACGGTGCGTTTTCATCCATAGAAAGACCTGCAGTCTGGGATCATTACACATTCAGACAGGACTACGCCGCACAGAATATCATTATCCTGGCACTTTCCATGTTCTTTATTGTCCTGGGATGCTCCATGGGAGTTATGGCATTTGCTTTTGAGTTCAGAAAGATTTTTGCTTTTCTTGATATTTTCAGACTCACGGCTCTTGGTTCGTTTTCTCTTGTATTCGGCATGTGGATACTTGCCGAATCGGATCTTTTCGAAATCTTCACAAGCGATATCATTACAAAGTCCGACATAAAGTACGGAGCCTTTTTCCTTATGCCGGTCTTTTTCATCGGCTATCACCTGGAGAATGTAAGGGATGTGAAGTTAAAGTACAAGAATATTGTTTTTGGTCTGATCATGCTGCTGGGAACCATACTTTATGTAACTGCGCTTATTGCGCACAGCCTGAATGATGTAAGCTTCAGAACATTTCTTCCTTTTGCCCAGGTTATAGATGTACTGACCATATTCTCTGTTATCGCCATCAAGATATACGAATACAGCAAGGGACACCGCAGTAACAGCATTTCGTTTTATGCAACCATCATCGGAACATTTGCCGCAATATTCGATCTGATGAGATATAACATTTACAGCTATACTTCGGCTCACGGAGATCAGGGCTTTAAGATAAGCACAATGTATGTGGTCATGGTATTCTTTGTTCTTGCGCTTTTATTTGATTACATGCAGAGTACCGTCCGTGATGCGAGAGAAGATGAAAGAATGGGAACCATCTCCAGACTTGCTTACACTGATGTTCTGACAGGGCTTGATAACAGACAGTCAGCCGAAAAATATTTTGATACCGTTGATTCAAAGGGCACACCTTATGTAGTGGTCCAGTTTGACTTAAATAATCTTAAGACAGTCAACGATACCTTCGGACATGAAGAGGGAGATAAATACATCGAACTTTTTGCAAAGACACTTAAGAAAATGTTCGAGAATAAAGGATTTGTCGCAAGGACCGGCGGCGATGAATTTGTATTTGTCATGATCCCCAAGGCTGAAGGAGAAAGAGTCTGGCTTGAGAACAGACTTAAAGACCTGAATGTCATTCTTTCCAACAAGAATACAGGCCATGATAACGTAAAGATGAGTACGGCATACGGAATGTATGATTCACTTTTCGGAGATGCTAAAAACATCCGCGATGGGCTCAGATATGCGGATGCAAAAATGTATGAAATGAAGAAAGAAATGAAGGCTTCGAGATGATACCCGGAGCCTTTTATAGTAATGATATTCCGGAGGCCCTGGAGGCAGAAATGATCTTAACGGAGTCCATGAAAAACAGACTCCGCCAGATCTGCATATATGCAAGGACAGCGGAGATAGACCTTGAGCAGATGAGATTGGATCTGGAGAAAAAAGGCGCGCTTCCTGCTACTGACAAGGAAAGTTCAAAAAAAGCACTAACGGAGATCTATGACTATGTCGCATGCTCTTTTTGACAAAGTATATGTGGAAAAAAGAGCATCAG
>ONTX01000500.1 GCA_900320825.1 uncultured Lachnospiraceae bacterium
CCTGATAATCGTAAATTATCCCGTGTTCTTTTCCATCTGCTTTTCTCGCAACTCTTCCAGCAGACTGAGTTACAACAGTCTCGTTCTTCTGCGGAGTCGCCATAATCAGATTGTTGAGAGACGGAACATCCAAACCTTCTTTTGCAAGAGCATAAGTCGCAATCAGAACCTTAACGCACTTTTTATTTAATGCGTATAGTGCATTCTTTCGTTCTTCCTTTGATTTTTTTGTCGTGGATGCACTTAGACTCACCGCCTTAATCCCTCTCTCCTGAAGCCGTTTCTGAAGCAACTGCATGTGAGCAATTCTATCTGTTAGGATTAGGCAAGTTCCCTCAGCATTCACAGTGTCCTCGATAATCATATCGTTCCGCTCCTTGCTGGCAATCGCATCATCCATAAATTTCGGATACGATATCGTACCATCAGGCATCAGGATTTTATCCATATCAGGCATGTACGCAGTTTTCTTTACAATCACCTCCACAGGGCATGTTGTATTTTCTACTGCGCTTTGTTCAATCGTGCAAATTTTAGAACCTATCAAAGCATACATACATGGCGTTAACCCATCTGAACGTTTCGGAGTAGCTGTTAATCCATATTTATATCTTGCTTTGATATTAGATATTACATGATAGAACATCATAACTTTTGTAGGACTTCCGACAACATGATGACATTCATCAACAATAACCACATCAAACAAGTCTTCCATTTTTTTCAGATCAATTTTTGACATGGTTTGGACTGTTGCGAACGTAATCACTCTGCCCACATCAATCTTGCCAGCGGTTATAGTCCCATAATCTTTTTCGGACAATCCAAAAACTGATTTTGCTCTGTCCATGCTCTGATTTAGCAAGTCGGAAGTATGAGTAAGCCACAGTGTTCTACCACCTATTCTTGCCGCTATCTCAAGACCAATATGAGTTTTCCCAGCACCGCACGGAGCTATAATAACGCCCTGTCTTTTTTCTATTGCATTCTTTACAGCAGTTTCCTGATAATCATAAGGCTTAATTGTAGAGCCATAATCAAACTTTCCAACCTGAATATTGAAGCTATGATAAATCCCAGAAAAAATGCTCTTTTTCTGAAAAATCAGAGGAAGCATACCAAACGGAAGAATTAACTCTGTTCCGTGTCTTTCCACGAGCGAAATCTTTTTGGGCGTATCGCCGATCCAACGCCCAGAATTCAGCTTTTTGAAATATTCGGGATTATCAAATGTCAGCTCTTCTTCGAAAAACTTCTCCGTCTCTTTGTTGCAATCTCTGATTCTTATATCAGCTCCTACTATCGCTTCCATTTTCTTATTCCAGATACCTCCCTATCGTTTCTTTTATTTCTTCTTTGTTTAGCCACTTGTGATACTGGTCGATAGGCACAGATTTCAAGCCGTGTTTAAGCGCAGATTCCAAATCTTTGTATTGATAAAAGTAAACTTCGCCATGATAATACACAGCTATGCCCACCCATGCAAATGTTCTGTCGTGAACTGTTTTGAACGCTGTCCATTGATTATCCTCAATCCTCACAAGAGGAAATCTTGACTGCCCACTGCATACTTTGCAATCAATAGCAAGGACTGTGTTTCCATGCATAGCAACGATATCAAACGGCTGAGCGCCATTTTTATTCTTCGGTATATTTAAAGCCCAATATCCAAGACCTTTCAACACTTCACAAAACTCTTGCTCAAACTTGCTTCCCGTCAAATCAATCTCTCCTTAAAACCAGAGGACAGTCAATGAAGACTGCCCTCTTTATTTTCATATCAGAACGGCAGTTCCTCTTTTTCTTCGACTGGCGTAAATACAGGCTTTTCACCTTGCCACTCAGGAAGTTCCTTTTGCTGTTTCTTGTTCAAGAAATACTGGACTTTTGCACGACCCTGTTCGTCATGCTTTACCTGACAACCACCAATCTTCCCAACATAGCCTTTCAGATTGAAGTCGCCATCCTCAATCCCAAAGCTATCGAAAAACTGAGTCAACATCCTATTTGTAATTTCAGGACGATCATCAAGGAACGTTATATAGTTCCACAGATTCTTCTTCGTCCCACTGACAAGAAGCTTGATAACCAGCATATCATTTCCAGACTTGCTGACAGCCATCTCAGCATCAACGATCATTACGCGATAACGACCTTCTGCAAGCTCCTCAAATTCAGCTTCCTCACGTTTAAACTGCCATGCCATAATTATTTTTCCTCCTCAATAATAAAGTCTTCTACCAAGCATCCCTTTCGGTTGTCAATTTGATTCTTGGCGTATGTGTTCTGAGTAGCTTCAAGTATAAACCCTCTGCCGCCTTCTTTATTCACTGCAATCTTTGCTACTATGTCACAAAGACCACAGATATTGTCCACGATCTTCATGCTGATTTTAGGATACTGTCTGGAATATCCTGAACCATCTGGATTCTGAAATTGCTCTATTGTTTCCCAAGCAGTCCAGTAAATATTCTTTCCCCACGACTTCATATATCGCAGGCTATTCACCAATTTAAACTGCATATACTGATAATCTGCCTGAGCTGGAACTCCTTTGTTTTTCCCCTTGCTTCCAAGATCAGATAAAATGCAACGCTCAAGCTCTGAGATATTATCCACACAGATGTTCTCATAGTCCAGCTTGCCTTCGCTGTTCATCTTATCAAGGTCAAGGAGCAATTCTGTCCAACTGTCAAAAGTGTGGATATTATCAACTTCCACAACATCAACTTTGCTGAGGTCATGAACAACTTCCATCTTTGCCATTGCATTGACAAAAGTTCTGTCGACATCAAGTACCAGCGTTCTTCCTTTGGACTTCTCCGCAATGATACCAAGTGCCGTAGATTTCCCAACACCGGGAGCGCAATAAATCAAAGCTGTTGTGGGCTTCTTTGTTGTTATGGCATCATCAAGTTTCCTTAGTTCCATAAACTCCCTCCATAATTTTCTCTATTTCGGTCAGCGAATCACTGTTGACCACAGGATTGCTTCCTCCATACTTTTCGATTGCATCAATCTCCCTGTTGTAATATTCGTCAATCAACGGTTTCATCTGAAACGGGAGCAATGTCAGGCGTTTTGCAACCTGTTTCTCAAACTTCAGCTTCTCCAGACGATTCATAAATATCCTCCCTTTTCTTGAACTGCACATACTCCTGAGTAGGATCATAATTCATGCAGACAGAAGAATATTCGCACATCCTATTCCAACGACAGCACTGATTTGGATTCCTGTAAAAATGCTTGCAGTTTTCCATCTCATTCAGGATTTCATCCTGTTCGCCAAGAAATCGCTCAAGCTC
>ONTX01000492.1 GCA_900320825.1 uncultured Lachnospiraceae bacterium
AAAAAGATGTCCGCCCAGGCGGTTGGCGGTGCGGTCGGTCATAATCCGATCTGCATCATCGTGCCATGCCACCGTGTGGTTGGATCGTCCGGGAACCTGACTGGATACGGGGGTGGAATTATGCGGAAGAAAGCCCTTCTGGAACTAGAGGGCAATGATACTGGCGCAGATACCGATGAGGGACACACCGGACGGATACAGACTTAATCCCTGTATTTCGCCGTTACAAGATCAAGTTCTTTCAGAAATGCCTCTTTCTGCTTCTGAAGTTTTGAGACTTGTTTCTCCAACTCGCGGATCCTGGCTTGATCCGCATGGGCTTCATCATCCACGTTTACAGGAGCAGATACAGGTGCCAGTTGCAATTTCCATGCAAAAAGGGCCATGAATGCTGGAATTGTATTCCGGCTTCACAGCCCTCGCTTTTTTCATTCAAACTCTATTCTTCGGTTCATCTCGAAATGCAACTTGTTTCTCTACTCATTCTGCCTCGAAATTCATGAAGCACACGTTCTCGTTCATATTTCCGTAAAGCTCTTCTCCAAATACGATTCCGTACTCCATGCAGATTCCGATCCTTGTAAGTATGCAGTTAATTGCTTTATTTCCTTTCTCGTTCATGTCGTAGATCCTGGCACCTTCTGTATCTGCCTCGGTTTTAAACCCCAGAAAAACATCTCCGGGATGATAGAAGTGGCCTGCAAGAAGGTATGTGTTTCCTACCATATTCTCTGTGTCAAAGCCGGATACTCTCAGATAATCTTTGGTCGACATTCCGTATTCAGCTGCATGTGCTGCGATCTTATCGATCTCATACGCGCCGAACAATCCGGTTCCTTGCAGACGACCATTTGCGGTTGCTGTCCTGTAGATCTTCTCCAGATCTGTGTATCCGCTTTCCTGGATGTAGTCTCTGCCCCTCGACTTAGTCAGTTTCTCTTTCAGGCGCATTCCATCTCCGTTATTACCGAAGTCGATATTGGTTGTCTTGGATTTTGCATAGTACTGTCCGGCTTTATCGAGAATACCATATTTCTCATGCTCATCTCTTGCTTCCTTGTCACCAAGGAACACAGCCACCAGTTCTCTGATCTTCGATGCTACGGTATTATTATTTGTGTGGATCCTGTCATAGATTGCTCTCGTCTGGCTGTCCAAAGCCTGAACCTGTTCATCTGTATAGTTTGCAATTGTTTCATGGGCTCTCAGACATTCCAGCACGATGCTGCAATTGCTTACAAATCCGCTGACTGCCTTATCAATTTTCTCCTGGGACTTAGCCATTGCCTCTCCTGCAAAAAGGCTGGTTTCTTTATTGATATCGTAAATGATGTTGAACAGATCCCTGTCGTCTGTATTCGTCTGGCCCTTGAATACCTCTGCTGCCGAGGCCAGGCTCTTCATGATATTTCCGTTGTTTGCGCCTGTAAACCACTCATCAGATGCTCCGATCAGGTTCGCAATCAATACTGTTTTTTCCACGTCGTTGTAAGCATCGTTGGTCTTATATTCAAGAATACCATTGGCTCTCATCTTTGCATAGTCCGTAAATTCATCCAGCCTTGTGCCGTATTCTTTCAGAGTTCCGTAGTTATTGATGTTCCTCTGTGTCTGACTAAATCCTCTCATCAGCTCTGTATGCAGTTTCTCGTTTCCATTCTCGATCACTTTCTGAATATCAGTCTGCTGCGGCTGAAGTCCCAAACCACTGTTGATCAGTCCTGTAATCACATCTCCATAATAGTCGCTTCCCGGCAGAGATTTCACCGTTCCGGAGATTATATTTTTGTATACAGATTTTAACACATTTATTGCGTCGTCTTCAGTGATGTTGTAGTTAACGGATGTTACTTCATTCACTTCATAAACGATCTCTTTGACAAATTCTGCTCTTTCACCTTTCGAAATCTGAGCGTAAATCTTCAGCAGATCATTAATATTGATCGAATGTAATTTGTTATCGATAATCTCCTGGGCCTTCTGGGCATCTATCTTTTCCTGCTCAAGAGCTCTCTGGGCATTTATCTTTTCCTGCTCAAGAGCTCTCTGCGCATCCGCCTTTTCCTTCAATATCCTCTCAAGTTCACGGGTTTCACGTTCGTTTTCTTCCTGGATCTCTTTGCGCTCATCGACCTGATTATAAACTGCCTGGTCTACAACAGCACCGTTCATAATATACTGTGTTGTGACGATCCTCCAGCCGTTGCTCAGATATTCCGTGATGATCCTTTTCGCCTTATTCTCTGTCAACCGAATGACTTTGACATTTCTGAATGCTACCTGGGAAGAATACTGGTGAACCGGGATTTCAAGCTGCTCCAGCTCTGTCTGCTGTGCCTTGGCCTGAGAGGCGTCGGCCTGGCGATCTCCTTTCTTGGGGAGTTCTGTTTCGGCTTCTTCCGTCTTCCGTTCTTCCGGGTCAACCTCTACAGTTCCAATTTCAGTCTCAATTGCTTCGGTCTCTACTGCTTCATTCTCTACTGCTTCATTCTCTACTGCTTCGGTCTCAATTGCTTTTGTCTCTTCAGTATCATTTTCTAGAGTTTCAATCTCTTCAGTTGTGTTCTCTATATTTTCAGTCTCTTCAGTTTTAATCTCTACATTTTCTGCTTCTGCCTCGGTGGCAGCATCTTCTTTATTGTCAGGCTCTTCTACGGTTGTCGGTGCTTCCTGATGCACGGGCTCCTCGGTTGGTGCGGGTGTTTCCACCGGGGCGGGTGTTTCCACCGGAGCAGGTGTTTCCTCGGCGGCGGGTGTTTCCACCGTGGCCGGCGCTTCCACCGGGGCGGGTGTTTCCACTGGTGCGGGCGCCGGGGCAGGCGCTTCCACTACGGCGGGTGCCGGGGCGGGGGCTCCCACTACGGCGGGTGCCGGGGCGGGGGCCGTCTCAACAACTGCTACTGTCTGTTCCACAACTGCTTCATCCATTTCGGAAGCAAACGTCATATTTATGGGTGCATGAACCATAAGTGTCATCGCCAGAAGGCTGCCTGTGAATAATCTGACCATATTCTTCTTCATCTCTTTATCCTCTCTATAATCTCTTTTAATCGTTCTGTCCGGCTCCATCCGATCACCGGAAGCTGTTTTGTTTTATCTTGAAACCATCTTATCAGAACAATAATCACAAAAGTGTCACAAGTAGCTGCAAAGATTTGTGAGTTGATACGGGCAGCAAAAGAGCTGATTTTGTGGGATTTTCTGCTTGCATACATAAAAAAGAGGCTGTGAAGAGATAGGGTTAGTGTCCCCAGACTCATCGAGCCTCATTAATCTTTTAACGTTTCCAGAATATTGTGAGAGGATTCTGAGATATGTCTTCCCGCTCATTCAGTAGATCCGCATACGCGAACTGAATGTCATCATATGTACGGCATACATCCCTGCATTTAGCAAGCTTCTTCTTTCTACATCTTCCCTTGTATCCTTTCTTCCTCATCCAGTGCTCCTTTCCGATTGTGACTGCATTTCCCCAAAAATTCCCCAAATCTATTCCCAAAAATGGTTTTCGGGGAAATCCAAGTTCCCATTTCTACGTTTTCGGGAAAACCGCATCAACTTGAAACGCCCTATTTCAGCGGCTTCAAGAAGGTCTGACGTTTTCCCAAAAAGGCATTATAAAAAAATCAGGAATAATGAATAGAGTGAAGATATTGATGCCTGAGGCCACTCTCAGATTTCGACTCCGGGTGCAGGAAATTTAAAGT